>CAZEQN010000111.1:0-2043 GCA_964514335.1 uncultured Anaerolineaceae bacterium | reverse complement strand
CGAGGGTGCGGTCAAAGTCGGCGAGGCGCGCCCGGACGATGACATAGACGAAGGGGATGTCAAAGGCGATGTGGGAAACGGTAATGGTCCACAGGCCGGTGGAAAGACGCAGGCCGAAGGTTTCAAGCAGGAAGGGGAAGAGGGCCTGGTTGAAGAATAGCAGGAGCGAGATGCCCATGACGATTTCGGGGATGACGATGGGCAGGTAGAGGTTGGCATCCACGAAGGTGCGCAGGCGGAAGCGGAAACGGTCGAGGCCGAGGGCGAGCATGGTGCCGATGACGGTGGCGCCGAGGGTGGCGAGCACGCCAACGATGAGGCTGTTACGGGCGGCATCCAGCAGTTCGCGGTTGGTGGCGAGTTTGGCGTACCACTCGGCGCTGAAGCCGGTAAAGACGGCGACCGAGCGGGTGTTGTTAAAGGAATAGAGGATGAGGATAAGGACGGGCAGGTAGAGGAAGGCAAAGACCGCCCAGGCATTCAGGCCGAGGGTGAGATTACCCAAGCGTACGCCGAGGCGGGGCTTGCCGGGCTTAAGAGGCAGCGTGGAGTGGGTCACAGGGCGCGCCTTTCCTCGCTGCCGGAGCGGAAGTAGGCGATGACGCCGACCAGCACCAGCAGCATGAGGACGAGCGAGATGGCCGAGCCGAAGGGCCAGTTACGGGCAACGCCGAACTGGCGGTTGATGAGCGTGCCAATCATCTCCACTTTACCGCCGCCCATGATGTCTGGCGTGATGAAGGCGCCCACGACCGGCACGAAGACGAGCACGAAGGCGGCGACCACGCCGGGCAGGGTCTGGGGCAGCATCACGCGCCAGAAGGCGCGGGCGGGGCTGGCGCCGAGGTCGGCGGCGGCTTCCATGAGCGAGAAATTGAACTTCTCAATCGAAGCGTACATGGGCAGCACGGCAAAGGGCAGGTAGCCATAGACAAGGCCGATGACGACGGCGGTTTCGTTGAAGAGCAGGGCGAGCGGCTCGGCGATGAGGTTGAGATTGACGAGGACGAAGTTGAGCAGGCCTTCGGTGGCGAGCACCTGTTTGAGGGCGTACGTGCGGACGAGGAAATTGGTCCAGAAGGGGATCATGACCAGCAGGATGAGGGTGTTGCGGATGCGCTCGTTGCGGCGGGCGATGTAGAAGGCCAGCGGGTAACTGACGAGCAGGCACCAGAAGGTGACGACCACGGCGATGCGGACCGAGTGGCCGAAAATGCCGAGATAGAGCGGGTCAAAGAATTGCTGGTAAGAGGCGAGGGTGTACACCGGCGGGAGTTTGATGCCGCCAGCGCGGCCGCGCTCGACGAAACTGATGAACAGGACGATGAGCAGGGGCAGGTTGAAAAACAGCCACAGCCAGAGCGTGCCGGGGAGCATCAGCCCGGCGAGTTGCAGTTTTTGGAAACGGCCGCTTTTGTTGAACATCAGTCCACCAGCACCACGGCCGATTCGGCTTTGAGCGTGACCTGCACCGTATCGCCGATGGCGGCGATGACGCGCTGGACGGGGTCGGCGTTTTGTTCGCGGACGCGCAGCACCTGGCCGCCATCCAGCCGGACGGTGTAGTAGGTGTCGGTGCCGATGTAGACGACATCCACGACTTTGCCGGCGAAGCAATTGACCTGCTGGAGGTCGCGGTTGAGGGCGATGCGCTCGGGGCGCACGGCGACGGTGACCGGGGCGCCGGCGGGCAGGCCCGCCCCGCCAACGGCATGCACGCCGAGACCGCCTTCACACTCGACTTCCACAATCCCGTCTCCGGTGGTTTTCAGGCGGCCTTCCATGAAGTTGGTTTCGCCGATGAAGTCCGCCACGAAGCGGCAATTGGGGCGTTCGTAGATTTCGGCGGGCACGCCGCACTGGAGGGCGCGGCCGGCGTTCATGACCAGAATGCGGTCGCTCATGGTCATGGCTTCTTCCTGGTCGTGGGTGACGTAGATGAAGGTGATGCCGACCTCGCGCTGGAGTTGTTTGAGTTCAGACTGCATTTCCTTGCGCAGTTTGAGGTCGAGGGCGCCGAGGGGTTCATCCAGCAGGAGGACT
>CAZEQN010000110.1:0-8810 GCA_964514335.1 uncultured Anaerolineaceae bacterium | reverse complement strand
ATGGTCGGGGTGGGCGTGCGGTGAGTCGTCCAGCGAGTGCACATGCACCGCCGCGCCCGGCTCGGACAGGCGCGCCGAGTCTGCTCCGGTTAAGCCGAACAGCAGTTGCACCGGTATGGCCGCCCCCACCGTCTCCACCAGCCGCGCCAGCGGCACAATCCCGCGCACCCACTCACGTACCGCGGCCAGCTTTTCCTCGATTACTAGATCCACCTTGTTCAGAATCACGATGTCCGCCAAACTCACCTGCTCGGCGGCCAGCGCCGCGGCTTCCGGCGGGTAAGTCAGGGCCTGGTCGCAATCCACCACCGCCAGCGCCCCCGCCACCGTCAGGTAGGGCTGCAAGGGCCGCAGGAAAAAGGTCTTGGCGACCTCGGAGGGGTACGATACGCCGCTGGCTTCTATCAGAATCGCCTCCGGCGGCTGCGGCCGCGCCAGCAGGCGCAGGGTCGCCGCCAGCAGGTCGCCGCGAATTGTGCAGCATACGCAGCCATTCTCCAGGCTGATCAGGTCCTCGCCCTCTACATCCGCCACCAGCCCGGCATCAATGTTCACCGCCCCAAAGTCATTCACCAGCACGGCGACTCGCAGGCCGTGCTCGCCGCGCAGGATGTGATTGAGCAGGGTGGTTTTGCCGGCCCCCAGAAAACCGGTCAGTATCACCACCGGAATCGGCTGGCTCGGCTGAGGCAGGCCCGCCAGCCCCGGCAGTTCAAGTTCGCTTGTCATGCCGCCATTGTACGCTGATTCGGAGCGCGGCCGCAGTGGGCTAAAGCCCACTGTTTGACTTCCTTCCGGCCTGTCATGAAATCTTGCAATTGGGTCTTGACTTTCTAGTACACTTGTTCTATACTTTGGCTATCGAATAGAACGGGTGTTCTTTACCGCTCAAACCACCGTTCAAACGGGACTAAGGAGGTCCACATGGCACGCAACAACTTTTTTTCTTCTATGGTTCAGGGGGGCCGCCCCTCACGCGGTCTGGTCTGGGGTTTGCTGATTATCGCCGCCCTCTTCTTCTTCGAAATCTTCAACTTCAGCACGACCGATTTCGCCCTCACCGACCTGCTCGGCGACCTGAAATTTGCCGGCGTCCGCTGGGCCACCATCCTCGCCATCGCCTTCTGCGGCATTGACTTCGCCGGCATCGCCCGCCTGTTCACCCCTGAAACCGGCGCCGAAGAACCCGCCGAGGTCTGGTATCTGTTCGGCGCCTGGCTGCTCGGCGCCACCATGAACGCCATGCTCACCTGGTGGGGAGTTTCCATCGCCATCGCCTCGCACGACTCGCTCGGTACGGCGGTGGTCGCCCGTGAAACCCTGTTGCAGGTCGTACCGGTCTTCGTGGCCGTCATGGTCTGGCTGATGCGGGTTCTGATTATCGGCACCTTCTCGGTCGCCGGGGAACGCCTCTTCAGCCAGGACTTTGCCCGCCGCGCCCGCTTTGGCAACACCGCCCCGCGCCCCGTGCAACAGCGCCCGGCCGCCCCCACCAGCCGCCCGTCTTACAACCGGCCCGGCGCCCAGCGGCCGGCCACCCAGGCCAGCTTCCGCCCGGCGCCCAAGCGCCCGGAACCCACCTATCACCCAGTCGGCCTGAACGCCCGCCCGAACAACAACAACGGCGGTTACAACGACCCGATGGGCTAGATTCCAGCCACGCCAAAAGACCTCTGAACAATCGGCGAACTTTCCCCGGAAACCCTGCACACCCGCCGCTGATTGCACCCTCTTTACCGCCCGGTCAGCCCATCTGCTGGCCGGGCGGTCTTACGCCCCTACCGGATTGCCACCCCCATGAATCCCTCCACCCCTTACCGCACCGTACGTCACTCACAACGCAGCCGCCAGCCGTTGCCGCCGCCGCTGCCCTCCGGCGGCGGCCATCCGGCCCTCGCCATCATCCCGCTATTGGTGGCGGCGGTGGCCTGCGCTTTCACGCTCTCAATCTCCAGCCGGACGTCCACCCACTTTGATTTGCGTCAGGAACTGGCCGCCCGGCAGGCCGCCCTTGCCCAAAGCGTTTCTGCGGCCGTGCAACAACCGCCGGCCGAGGAGGAAGCCGCCCCGGTCGCCGCTCTGCCCGCCGAGCCGGATGCCTCCGTGACTGTCACCGCCCGCCTTTCGCAAATCTTCACCCCCGAGGTGCAGTACTGGGGCAAGCGCATTCTGGCCTGGTCAGAAGAATGGGGGCTGGACCCGAACCTGGTGGCAACTGTGATGCAAATTGAATCGTGTGGCGACCCGCTCGCCACCTCACATGCCGGGGCGATGGGCCTGTTTCAGGTCATGCCCTATCACTTCGAAGCCGGTGAAAACAGCTATGACCCGGCCACCAACGCCCGCCGCGGCCTCGGCTACTTGAGCGATTCGCTCGCCACCCACATCACCCCGCGCCTGGCGCTGGCCGGTTACAACGGCGGCATCAATGGCGTGAAACGCCCGGAGTACCAGTGGGCCAACGAGACCGTGCGTTACGCTTATTGGGGTTCCGGCATCTACGCCGAAGCCAGCGCCGGAGACCAGGAAAGCGCGACGCTCAACGAGTGGCTGAATGCCGGCGGCGCGAGCCTGTGCGCGCAGGCCCGCCAGCGCCTCGGCCTGCCATAACCATTCAGGGCGAAGTTTCCCCCTCGCAAGAACCCCGTTTTCTACTGTGAGCCACCGCTTAGGCGCGGCGGCTCACAATCCTTGTCGGCCAGCGGCAAACTGACGATAAAGGTCGTGCCGGAATTTTCCTGCGAGCGCACCGCTATCCGGCCGCCGTGGTTCTGCACAATCCAGTAGGCAATGCTTAGCCCCAACCCAAACCCGCCGCCATCCTCCGAACGCGAGCGCGCCTTCTCGGCCCGGTAGAAGCGTTCAAAGATGTGGCCGAGGTCCTCCTCCGGGATGCCCGGGCCGTCATCAATCACTGCCACCCAGGCTTGCCCTTCATACTGTGTCAATCGCAACCGGATATTGGCTCCGGGCTGGGTGTACTTGATGGCGTTGCCAATCAGGTTCAGGAAGACCTGTTTGAGGCGGTCACGGTCGCCGCACACCTGCATCTGGTCAATTTCTTCCACGCTTAGGTGCTTGCTGTCCCCCGCCAATACGTGCGCCTGCTGGAAGACTTCCAGCAACAGGGTGTCCAGTTCAATCCGGCGGCGGTCCAGCGGCAGGCGGCCGGACTCGGCCTGGGCCAGCAACAACAGGTCGCCGACCATGCGCGTCATCCGGTCTATTTCGAGGTCGATGCTATCCAACGATTCCGCATCCAGCCGCTTCATCCGGCGCAGCAGGTCGGCATTGCCTTTCATCACGGTCAGGGGGGTGCGCAGGTCGTGGCTGACATCCGCCACAAAGCGCCGCTGGGAGTTGAACAGTTCCTCCAGCCGTTCCAGCGTGGCGTTGAAGGCCTGCACCAGCCGCCCGACTTCATCGCCCGAGGACAGGTATTTTTCCGGAATACGCAGCGAGAGGTCATCCGCCCGGGTGATGCTCAAGGCCGTCTGAGTCAGGGTGAGCAGCGGCTCCAGCAATTGGCGCGTCAGCAGCCAGGCCCCGCCGCCCGCCACGGCCAGCGCCAGCAGGCCGGTGAGCACCAGCGACTGCAACAGATTGCGCAGCACGGCATCCAGCTCGCTCAAGTCGGTGGCGGCCTGCAGGGTGGCAATCCGGCCGCTGGCCGAGTACAGCGGCACAGTCAGTACCCGATACCGCTCGCCGGTATCCAGGCTGATGTTTTCAAGCCGGGGTTCATCTTCGGCCAGCGCCGCCAGCGAGTAGGGCTGCAAGGGCACGCGTTCACTTTGCAGGCTTTCCAGCATGCGCAGGGGGGTCTGGTCTGGCAGCCAGACCTGCACAACGGCATTGCTGCTCAATGGGCTGCGGCGGGCCAGGGTGAAGGCGCCCTCCGGCGTGAGCGCCAGCGATTGCGCCGCCGAGGTGGCGGCTTCCGTCAGGATGGCATCCAGGCGGCCAGTCAGGACGGCATCCACCCGCACATAGACCGCCACGCCAAACAGTACCAGCGCCAGCGCCAGGAACAACGCCGTAAAAAGCGACAGGCGCACCCGCAAAGACATCTAACGCCCTCCGCCCTTCCGGGGCTTACTCGGTCTCGCGCAGCACATACCCCACACCGCGCACGGTATGGATTAAACGGCTGGCTTTGCCGGTTTCCAGTTTCTGGCGCAGGTAGCGCACATACACTTCAATGATGTTGCTGTCGCCGCCAAAGTCATAACCCCACACGTCATCGTAGATGACCTCACGGGTCAACACCTGGCGCGGGTGGCGCATGAACAATTCCAGCAGTTCATATTCCTTGGCGGTCAGGTCAACCACGCGTTTGCCGCGCGTGGCCTGGCGGGTGCCCGTATCCAGCTTAAGGTCCAGAAATTCATACACCGCCGGCCGGCTGGGCTGGCTGCGCCGCAACACCGCACGGATGCGCGCCAGCAATTCATCCAGATTGAAGGGCTTGACGATGTAATCATCCGCGCCGGCATCCAGCCCCTGAACGCGGTCGCTGACCGTATCGCGGGCGGTGAGCATCAGGATGGGGACATTGCTGGCCTGCAGGCGGCGGCACACTTCCAGCCCATCAATGCCCGGCAGCATCCAATCCAGCACCACCACATCCGGCGGGTTGTCATGCGCCAGCAGCAGGCCGCTCTGGCCGTCCTTGGCCGCATCCACGGTGTAGCCTTCAAACGTCAGGCTGCGTCGCAGAAAATTAACGATGGCTTCGTCATCTTCTATGAGTAGCACATGCGGGTTGTTGCTCATGGCGTTGTCCTCTTGGCTGGCTGGTTTCTCTCCACCGGCAATTAAAACACTTTTTTGCGCTTCTCGCGGGCTGGCGCGGCTGCAAAACAAAAACGGGAGCCGCCCTGGGGCAACTCCCGTTTCAAGTACAGCGGTGTTCCGGCCTAGGCCAGTTCGACCACGGCGCCGGCTTCTTCCAACTTCTTCTTGGCTTCTGCGGCGGCATCCTTGCCGACCTGCTCCATCACCTTGGAACCGGCCGCTTCGGCCATGTCCTTGGCTTCCTTGAGGCCCAGGTTGGTGAGCTGGCGGATGACCTTGATGACTTCAATCTTCTTGGCGCCTGAATCCTTGAGGATGACGTCAAACTCGGTCTTCTCTTCCACCGGCTCGGCGGAGGCCCCGCCACCGGCAACGGCGGCCACAGCCACCGGCGCCGCGGCGGAAACGCCCCAGGCTTCTTCCAGCTTCTTCACCAGCTCGGCGGCTTCCACCACGGAAAGCTTACCGAGTTCAGTTACCAACTTTTCGAGATCTGCCATTTCAATACTCCTTGATTAGTTATTGTTTGATTGGTTCGTGACCGGGCGGCCGCCCTACGCGGCTGCGCCCTGGTCGGCATACGCTTTGATGACCTGGGCCATCTGACGGGCGGGTTCGTTGAGCAACCGCGCCAGTTGGGTGGCCGGGGTGTTGATGACGGCCAGCAATTGAGACTGAACCACCGGCAACGGCGGCAGGTCGGCCAGGGCCTTAACATCGGCAGCCGATAACAACTGCCCGTTAAGGAAACCGCCTTTCACCTTTACAAAGTCGCTGTCCTTGGTGGCGTCAATGATGGCTTTCGCCACACCGGGCGGGTCGCTGAATGCAATCCCGATGGCGCTGCTGCCTTTGAACAGTTCGTTCGGGGTTGACATGCCAGCCGCCTCAAAGGCGCGCTTGGCAAGGGTGTTCTTGATGATGTGGAACTCACCGCCCGCGCCGCGCACATTGGCGCGCAGCTTGTTGATGTGGGCCATGTTCATGCCGCTATATTCCGCGAACACGACTGCCTCGGCGCGCTGCACCCAATCGGTGTACAGCGCCAGCATTTCTTCTTTGCGTTCTCTTGAAAGAGCCAACGGCGTTACCTCCTTTCCTTAAAGATTGAAGTCTTTGCCTTCGAGCGGCAAAGACTTCGCACAGGCACGCCGGTAGCGTGAAACACTCTGCTGGGTCTCCACCTGGGCCGGGGATTAAGGCGCACGCGCCGCCGGCCGTCTTGGGCGAAGGCTGCCAGAAAATTCTGGCTGGTTAGGTCAGGCCTAACAGCCTGACATTATACCCGAATTACTCTTTACTATCCATGGCCTGGGCGGCATTCGTGTCAATCTTGATGCCGGGGCCCATCGTGGTGGTCAGCACCACTTTGCGGATGTAGGTGCCCTTGGCGGCCGCCGGGCGGGCGCGTTTGACGGCGTTCATCAGGGCGGCCAGGTTATCCACCAGTTTATCGGCTTCAAACGAAGCCTTGCCGATGGCGACATGCAGGTTACCGGTCTTGTCCAGGCGGAATTCCACCCGGCCAGCCTTGAATTCATTGATGGCGCGCGGCAGGTCACTATCCGGCACCACCGTCCCGGCTTTCGGGTTCGGCATCAGGCCGCGCGGGCCCAGCACCCGGCCCAACCGGCCGGCCTTACCCATCATATCCGGCGTGGAGATGGCGATATCAAAGTCGGTGAAACCACCGGCGATTTTGTTAATCATCTCATCGTCGTCGGCCACCACATCCGCCCCGGCTTCACGCGCCAGGCGCGCCCCTTCGCCCTGGGCGAACACCAGCACCCGCACCGTCTTGCCCAGGCCGTGCGGCAGGGCAAAGGTGTCGCGCACCTGCTGGTCGGCGTGGCGGGGGTCGACCCCCAGCACAATGTGGGTCTCGACCGTCTCATCGAATTTCGCGCTGGCGCATTCCTTGGCCAGGGCTACCGCTTCGCCCGGCTGGTAGAGCTTTTCCGGGTCCACCTTGGCGGCGGCTGCGTTGTATTTCTTTCCGTGCTTTGCCATATTAACTCCTTCGTGGTGGTAGCGGGCCGGGTGGCCCTCCCACGGGTTTGGGTGCGTTTATTCCTTGATTTCAATGCCCATGTTGCGGGCGGTGCCTTCAATCTGGCGCATCGCGCCTTCCAGATCAATGGCATTCAGGTCTTTCATCTTGGTCTCGGCGATTTCACGCACCTGGGCGCGGGTCACGCTGCCAACCTTGACCTTGTTCGGTTCGCCCGAACCCTTCTCCACGCCAGCCGCCGCCTTCAACAGCACAGCCGCCGGAGAACTCTTGAGGATGAAGGTGAACGAACCATCCGAATACACCGTGATTTCCGCCGGAACCACTTCGCCCATGCGGTTGCTGGTGCGGGCGTTGTAGTCCTTGGTGAACGCCATGATGTTCACGCCGTGGCTGGCGAGGGCCGGGCCAATCGGGGGGGCCGGGGTGGCCTTGCCGCCCTGGATTTGCAGCGTGATGACTGCCGTGATTTTCTTTGCCATGCGAATTCTCCTTTAGTGGTGGGCGCTACCCATCCGGGTGCGCTGGCGGGCAGCCGGTTGCAATGCAACCGCCCAGCCCTCCCACTTGTTTACAGTTGGTCAGGCCTTTTCGACCTGCAGGAAGTCCAGCTCCACCGGGGTTTCACGCCCGAAGAAGTTGACCATCACGCGCACTTTGGCGCGTTCCATATCAATTTCATCCACCGTGCCGCGGAAGTCATTGAACGGGCCATCCACAATCCGTACCCGCTCACCCTGTTTGAAGGTGACCTTGATGCGCGGCGCATCGGCTTCCATCCGCTTGATAATCTGCGAAACCTCTTCGGGCCGCAGGGGGGTCGGGTCGTTGCCCATCCCCACGAAACTGGTTACGCCGGGCGTGTTGCGCACCACGTACCAGGATTCTTCGTTCATTTTCATATTGACGAGGATGTAGCCGGGGAAAACACGGCGCTCAATCGTGCGGCGTTTGCCTTCCTTGACTTCTATTTCTTCCTCGGTCGGCACGACCACATCAAAGATGAAGTCTTTCATGTTCATCGATTCGATGCGCTGCTCCAGGTTGTGGCGCACTTTATTTTCGTAACCGGAATAGCAGTGCACCACATACCAGTGGCGGTCCTCGTCTTCTTCTTCAGCCGCGGGCTGTGCCGCCGCCGCATCATCGGCGGCCGGGCGCGGGGCTTCCTGGGCAGGTTCTTCGGCTTGCGGCGCGTCGAGTACCTCCGGTTCGTCCGACTGCATCATCGGTTCGTCTACCGGTTCATCGGCTTCGGGCATCGCCATTGGGTTTTCGTCATCAAAAAACATGGTCGTTCACCTTTCCGGAACCAGCGGCCCCGGCCAACCTGCCCGGCGGCCTACGCGCCGCCGCGAAACAGCCAGGCAAAAAACTGGAGGAACAGGTAGTCCAGCCCGCCCAGGAAGATCGCGAACAGGATCATCACCACGATGACCACCTGGGTCAGCTTGATGGCTTCGCGGCGGGTCGGCCAGTTCACTTTGCGCAATTCGCCCGTGGTTTCACGGAAGAACCGCTGAATGGCATTTGGCTCTTTACGAGCAACACTCTTTTTTGCCACAGAGTACTCCTCTATCGTTGCAAATTACGGCTAAAACGCCGCTTGCGCGGCGTTGCCTTCGTCCAGGCAGGCGCGGCAGGACTTGAACCCGCAGCCCCCGGTTTTGGAGACCGGTGCTCTGCCAGTTGAGCTACGCGCCTAAGGGCGCTGCGGCCGGCCAGCCCTGCCACAGCAACGGCTTACTTGGTCTCGCGGTGCAGCCGGTGAATCCGGCAACGCGGGCAGAATTTCTTGATTTCGATGCGCCCGGGGTCGTTGCGCTTGTTCTTTTCGGTTGTATAGGTGCGCTCCTTGCACTCTGTGCATTCGAGCGTTACCACCGGGCGGTTACCTTTTTTACCACTCATTGCATTTGTCCTTGGGGCGGCGGGCTGGGGTCAGCCCGCCACCCCCGTTAAAGTCTGTTTGGACTTAGTCCAGAATCTTGGTGATGACACC
>CAZEQN010000109.1:0-8926 GCA_964514335.1 uncultured Anaerolineaceae bacterium | reverse complement strand
ACCCGCGGGGCGGTTTTTGATTCCAGCGACGGCCCTCACCCCCGCCCCCTCTCCCATTAATGGGAGAGGGGAGAAGCATCCTGGTTCAGATGAGGTTTTCTTTGGGTTCTTGGCGTGCGATGGTTTTCCGAATCACGACTCTCTGCTCACTAATATCGGCTCTTCTCACTTGCCATTTCTAATTTGCGCCCGGTTGCTTCCGCTTCCGCCCGCGCCTCGGCCAGCACCGCCGCCGGGTCGGTTTCGCCGATTTGCTCCAGAGCGCGGCGTTTGGAATACCCGAGCTTCTCCACCGCCAGGGCCGCGGCCTGAATGCGCAGCATCCGGTCGGTGGGCACATCCGGCGTCAGTTCCACCTCAATAAACGTGTGCGCCAGGTCAATATCGGCCGGGTCCAGGCGCGGGCCGTTGCTGGGCGCGGCGGGCGGGCTTTCCAGCGTGGCCCAGGCCAGCATCTGGTAGCAGATTTCGGCCAGCGCATTCTCGGCCAGCTCTTTGTAGGGCGTGAGCGCCTTGATGCCGCTTTCGGTGGCGAGGTTCAGGGTGGCAAAGGCCGTGCCCTGGGGAAACTCGGCGGTTTGCAGGATGCGCGGCACGGTACTCTTGGCCATGCGCTGGCCGATGCGCTCGGCGATCTGCGCCAGGCCGTCATCCAGCCCGGGCGGCGAAAGCGACTCCAGCGAGTGCCCCGGCGGCACCCAGGCCGGGCGGCCCGGCTCGCCGTAATCCACTTCCACGCTATCGGTCGGGCCTTCAACCTTCAGGCGCGGGGCGGCGGCGTAGGCAATCGCTTCGCTGGTCAGCAGCGTTTCAACGATGTTCTGAATCTCCCACTGGTTGGCAGTATAGACCGAGTACAGCAGCGGTACGCGCTGGTGTTCGGGCGCGTCGGCCAGGGTCGTACCGCCCACCTGGGCCACCCACGGCAGAAACGGCAGGCCGTGTTCGGCGCGCAGGATTTCCACCGCCGGGCCGCCATCCTCCGGCTCGGCCCACACCACCCTGTAGGTGAGGTCCATGTAATCGGTCAGGTGCAGCATGCCTTCCTCCGGCAGGGCGGCCGCCAGCGGCCCCCAGAAGGCGCGCGCCTCCCGGGCCGAGAGGCGGCGGGTGAAGGCCACCGCCTCAGCCTGCCAGTCCGAGTAGCGCACATGCACCTGGCGCGGGTTGCGTACCAGCAGGGCAAACGGGCCGTAGCGCCGCGCCGAAGCCGGCAGACCGCCCCCCAGCGCCGCGCTCTGATGCGGCAGGTAGACCACCTGGGCAATGACTTCGTCATACAGCAGGGCGCTCAAGGCCACATCCCGCAACACGGCCGCCCGGCGGCGGCGGCTGGCCTGGTGAAAGTGCCACGCCAGCGCCTGCTCGATGGCATCTGCCCGGCGGGTGGCGCGGGCCGACCCGCCCGCCACAGTCAGCCGGATGCGCGGCCGCTGGCTGGAGAGCACCCGCGTGCCAGCCCGCAGCGCATCGTGCGGGTCAGTACTGACGACCTTGTGCAGCCAGCCGAGTTCGGCCACCCGCCGCGGCAGGTTCCAGCGCGTCTGCCACATGGCATCCATGGCGGCCAGCATGTCATCGCGTCCCCGGTCGGCAGCGGCCATCTCGGCCGCCAGCGACCGGTAGTAGTTCAGGCTTTTCATCGGCAATCCTTTGAGAGAGAGTGAGGCGTAAAGTGTGAGAAGTTATTCGATATCCGTAACTGGTAATTGGTAATTCGCAACGAGGCAACGGCAAACCCCTGTATCCATTTGGAGTTGCGGTTTTCAGGTCAGACAGCGGGCTGAAGCCCGCTGCGGATGAATGCCCCCGCATTGACGCATGTACTCGTTGACCCATTGACTGCTTGAGCCATTGACGCTTCCCCCGCGCCCTACACCAACTCCGGCGGCTCCATGCGGCGGGCCGGGTCGGCCGCCTGCCAGGCATGCAATTCTTCCTCCCAGTGCTCGCGCAGGGCGGCGGTGATGTCCTCCGGCTCGTCGCCCTCTTCGGCCAGGGCCGCCAATGCCGCCAGAGCCGCGGCGTAGCCATCCACATACGCCCGGCGGTATTCACGTTCCAGCGAGATGTCAGGTTCACCCGGGGTTGGCATTCCAGCCCTCCTTTCTGCCAGCCATAAATATAGAATATATGTTCTAATTCGTACAGCCCGGCCCGTTGGTCGTAAACGCTTTGACGATGGTTTTCAGAAACAGGCCTATAATGGCTGGTTGAAAGCGAGAACTGACATGAAGAACTCCCTGACTCTATTGCTACTGACCGCCCTGTTGCTGGCGGCCTGCGCCCCGGCCACACCGCCCGCCGCCAGCGCGCTGCCCCCCACGGCCAGCAGCGCCACCCTGCCGCCCACCGCCCCACCGCAACCCAGCGCCACGCCCGAACCCAGCGCCACCCCACTGCCCCCCACGGCCGCCGCGAGCGCAACCCGGGAACCCAGCCCCACCATCGAACTGGCGCTCACGCCCACCTATACACCGGTTTCCGGGTATTACCGGAACAAAGCCGCCCTGCTCAAGCTGGAGAACAACAGCGGCCAGCAGGTCAGCATCATCCTGAATGGCTTCATTTACGAAGGCACCAGCTATTATGAAGTGACTTTTAGCCAGACGGATTACAAACTGGAAAACGTGCCGCTGGGCGATTACCGCTTCACCGCCACCATTGGCGATAGCGGTCCGTATTATGGCGCATTCAGCATCACCAATACCGACAAGCACACCCTGGTTTTCCACACCGACAAAGTGACCTTCCACGCGCCCTAAGCGCCCCACCGGACGAGAGACCGCCATGCGCAAAACCCTCCTGCCCCTGATACTCGTCGCCCTGCTGCTGGCCGCTTGCGGTCCGGCCGCCCCACCCACCCCCAGCCCGGCCCAGGTAGAGGCCGCCATGCAAAGCGTGCTGGCCACCGCCGAAGCCGGCTGGACCGCCACCCCCAGCCCCACCGCCGAGCCGAGCGCGACCCTGCCGCCGCCGACTGCCAGCTTCACCGCACCCGCCAGCGTAACGCCCGCGGCCAGCGCCACCAACACCGCGCCCCCCAGCGCGACTCCGTGGCCGAGCGCCACGCCCATCCCCCAGCACCTCTTGCGCACCGCCGCGCCCCTCAAACTGGAGAACAACAGCGGCCAGGGCGTTTCGCTCATTCTGGATGGCCCGGCCTATTTTGTGGTGAATTTCAGCACGCCGCTGTATTTCATTGACAAGGTGCCGCGCGGCACCTACACCTTCACCGCCTACATCGGGGAGAACGGGCCCTACACCGGCACGCTCCACATCCCCAACTCCGACCAGCACACGCTGGTATTCCACAAAGACAAAGTAACGATTAAGGGCCCGTAGCCGCTTCCAGCGGCCCGGCCTCACGCCCGCCCCAGCCCGCTGAAAAATGGGTTGGGCGGGCGTTCTTTTTTGGGTGGGCGCAAGCCGGTTTGCAACTCCGGCAGGCCGCCAGCCAGCATCCAGAACACCGCATCCAGCGTATCATCATGGGCGGCGCGCGGGAACTGCGCCCACTCCTCGCGAAAGGCCCGCAGAAAAGGCGTCTCACCCTCCGCCAGCCACACCTGACCGCGTTCAAAAAAAGGCGCCATCAATACCTCAAATCGGCGCGCCTTGGAATGGCCGCCGGTGTACATCGGCACCAGTGGCAGGCCGGCGGTCTTGAGCAGCACCTGAAAGAAGTCCGAGCCGCGCCCATCCATCTCCACCGTAATCTGGCGCAGGGTCGGCAGGCGGCGCGCCCATGCCAGCACGGTTTCTTCGGCCTGGGCCTGGCTGACGCGGGCGCGGGTGCCATCCTCCAGCGCCACCCCGCCCTGGGGCAACACCCGCCCCTGTGCCAGAGCGAAGTAATCGCCCTGTCCGTCCGGATGCGGCGAGCTGGCGTAATCCACCCCCAGCAGGGCTGGCCAGCGCGGGTCAAGGCTGTGGCGCGGCACAGTTTTGAGCCAGGCCGGGTTCAAAACCAGCCCGTGCAGGGCGGTCAGGTCCAGCAGGTACATGCGGGCAAACTCCACCGAACCAGAGAGGGCGCGCTGGCGTTCCAGCGCCGCCCGGCCAAAACCCGCCGGCCACACCGGTTTGCCATCCCGCAGGGCCGGGGTGGCCACCGCCCGCACCACGCCGCTGGCCTTCAGCCGCGCCAGGGCATCCTGCCCGCTCCACGGCGTACCGATGAACACCTGCCAGGTGCGCGGCAGGGCGGCTGGCAAAATCGTACCGAAGACCACATCCAGCGCTTTTTCCAGTTCACGGCCGGGGCGCGAGTTGTGTTCGTCGTGCAGGTCATCCACCAGCAGCGTGCCGTCCGGGTGGCGGCCAATCAGCGCCCGGCTGCGGTAGCCGAGGCCGAGCAGGGTGGGGTCCTTGCCACGCCCGGCCAGCGTTTCGGCCTGCCAGCGCGGGGCGGGCAAATCGGCCCGCCGCACAAAATAGCCCGCCTGCCCCCAACCCGCTGCCGGGTCTGGCTGCACATGCGGAAAAGCCAGCGCCCAGCCCGGGTGGTGGGCGATCAGGTCGGCCAGCATGCGGGCGTTGTGGCGGGCGCTGGCGGCGCTGCCCTGCACCAGCAGGTGGCTTTCGTGCGGCTGGTGGCCGATGCGAAAGGCCAGCCAGGCCAGGGTAAGAGTAGTGGTTTTACTACTGCCGCGAAAGGCTTCAATCACAATCGGCTGGTGGGCGCGGCGGGCGGCGTAGATTTCCGGCAGCCACTCGCGGCGGGCATGCGGCGGCAGGTCGCGGCCAAACACCAGCCAATAAAAATGGCGGAAGCCTTCGGGCGTGTCGTGCTGGCGCGCCAGGGCCGCCCGGGCGGCCCCCTCCAGCGCATCCAGCTCGGCCCCCAGCCAGCGGGTCAGGTCATAAGCGGGGCGGGTCATTTGGGGCGGCGTTTGCGCTCGCGGCGGATGGCGGCCAGCAGGTCGGCGGCGCGGCGGGCATCCAGTTCGGCGGCGATGCTCTGCAATGGGCTGGCCGCTGCGCCGGCGGGCAGCATGCCGGTCGCCTCGGCCACCAAACGCGCCGCCGCAGTGGCCTTGCTGCCGTTCTCCGGGTCGAGGGCGATTTCCGCCTGCACCGCCACCAGCCGCCCCCAGGCTTCTTCCGGACTGGCGCCAGAGACGACCGTGAGCAACTCGCGGCGGGCGGCCTCACGCGCCGCCGGCGCGCCAAATTCCCCCACATCTGCCTGATTCATGTTGTCTGCACTCCTTGAAACCCAATCGCTGACATTCCCCAATGGGCGATTCTACCCCCGCCGCCCGCCGCCGGTCAACCGGAAGCGACCAAACGTCAAGCCGTTGGCTCGGCGAGCGTTTCAGCTGTCAGCAGCGCCAGCGCCAGCCAGAACAGGTCGGCCAGCAGCAGATGAATGACCTGCATCCACACCGGGGCCAGTAAAAAGATGTTGATGAAGCCCGCCGCCACCTGAATGCCCATCAGCCAGTACAGGCGGGTTTTCCAGCGCGCTACCGCCGCCCCCAGCCCCGCCAGCCGCCCGCCCAGCCAGTAGAGGTAGGCGACTGTGGCAATCGCCAGCGCCGGATGAATGACGCGCAACTGAATCAGAAAGTTGGCGGTCGGGTCCAAATCCTGGGCGAGGCCGGCCGCCAGCGACTCGGCCGGGAAGAGCGTATCGCCCAGCGCCGTCACCGCCCCGGCGGCGCTCAACAGCAGCGCCCCCAGCACGCCCACCGCCAGCAGGCCGCGTAAGGAACCCGCCAGCCCGCCCCGCCAGCGAAAAACTTCGCCGCGCCCCGCCAACCAGGCGGTCAAGGCCTGGGCTGCCAGCAGCAGAAACGTATTGGTCAGATGCAGGGCGATGGCGATGGCCCGCAGGCTGGAGGCGTTGTCCTGCACCAGTTCCAGCCGCACCAGCAGCATCCCGATAAAGCCTTCAACCAGCATCAAGAAGAACGCCACCCCCGCCCAGCGCCGCACCAGACTGCCGGGCGCATAGGCGCGCCACGCCCACACCAGCAGACCGAGCGCCAGCAGGCCCGCCAGCCCGCTGGTCAGGCGGTGGCTGAACTCAATCAGCACTTCAATCGAATCCGGGCGCGGGATGATCTGGCCGTTGCATTTCGGCCAGTGGTTGCCGCAGCCCGCCCCGCTGCCGGTGGCGCGCACCACCGCCCCCCACAGAATCACCAGGATGGTATAGGCGGTCATGCCCCAGGCGGCGCGGGTGAAGGATTTGTTCATGGGGGACCTTTCTGGATAGAAAGTAATTGGTAATTAGAAATTCGTTATTGCTTACTCGTAACTCGTGAACATTTTCACCCATCCCGCCCCGGCTGTCAACACCGACCATCATCCGGGCAGTTGCTTAGGTGGAGTCGCGGCTTTAGCCGAGCGACTGGCAAGCCCTCCGCTAAAGCGTCGACTCCCACACCACCCAAACCTGACACCCCCCGCAATCCTCCCTTGTTTACTTGTTTACTTGTATCCCTGTATCCCCCCTCTCCGCGTCTTGGTACAATTGCCCCACCCACCAGACCACAGGAGCGCCCCATGCACACCGGAAAAGCGCAACAAGGCAAATGGATTGTCAGCCTCACCAATGGCGAGAAGCTCGGCGAAGTGCAGGATCTCCTGCTGGACCCGGCCGCCAACGAGGTCGTTGCCGCCATCAGCAGCACCAGCGGCCTGATTAACCGCAAAGCCAGCGGCGTGACCCGCGCCGCAATTCAGGTCTTCGGCCTGCATGCCTGGCTGGTCACCGCCCCGGACTCGATCCAGGCGCTGGATGCGCTCGTCAGCCTGCCCCTGGCCGACCTGCGCGGCCGCACCGTGCAGACCGAGGGCGGCACCAAAATCGGCACGGTCGGCGATGTGCTGCTGGATGACCAGATGCGCGTCCTTGGCATCACCCTCGGCAAGGTCGCCATTCAGGGGCCGCTGGCGCAAAGCAAGCAAATTCTCAAAGCCGCCATCAAAGACCTCGGCAGCGCCAAAACCCCGCTGCTGGTCGACCTGCCACAGGCCGAAGCCGCTGCCGCCTAGCCGGTTTTGTTCCAATTTTCACAATTCAGATAGGATTTGATAGCTTAATTTCCCTATGCTGGGGGCATGAACAACCTGCCCTTTGCCCGCTATCGCCTCTGGTTTGCCGCCGCCGCCTTCTATAACCTGCTGTGGGGCGCGGCCGCCATCCTCCAGCCCCGCCTGCTGTTTAACCTGCTCGGCCTGCCCATCCCCAGCCCGCTGCCCATCTGGCAGGTCGTGGGGATGTTCGTTCTGGTCTACGCCCCGGCCTACGCCTGGGCCGCCCGCGACCCCTACGCCCACCGCCATCTCATCCTGATTGCCACCCTCGGCAAAGTCCTCGGCCCGATCGGTTTTGCATGGTCGGCTGCCAGCGGGTCATTGCCGCTGGCCTTCGGCTGGACCATCCTTTTCAATGACCTGCTGTGGTGGCCGGCTTTCTTTGCATTCCTGCGCGCCGCCGCCCGCCAGTCTGGCGGCTGGGGCGCGCTGATAAGTGGTCACTAATCACTAACAGGAGGATGATATGAACCCGAAAGCCCCCAACACCCCGCTCTGGCCGGTCTTTGCCGGTCAGGAAGACCAGATGCCGCGCGCCTTTCGCGAACAGTTTCTGGCGAGCCCCGAGCGCGACTATGATGTCGTCCTGCAGGGCCGCATGCTGCGCATCTGGCATCACCCGCGCTGGCTCACGCCGCTGTTCCGGGCGCTCGGTTGGCTGGGCATATTGGTGCCGCGCACCGGGTACGATATCCCCACCACCCTGCAGGTCGTCCCCGGCATCCTGCCGGATGGGCAACCCTATCACGAATGGAACCGCACCTTTGCCTTTGAACCGCCGCTGGAGTTCAACACCCGCGTGATTTATGACCGCGAGCGCGACAACCTGGCCGACCTGGTCGGGCCGGACTACCGCCTGCACATGGTCTGGAAAGGTGAATACCACCCGCCCTACACCTTCACGCTGCAAACCGTGACCAACGCCATCCGCCTCGGCCAGCGCACCTACACCCTGCCGCGCCTCGTATGGCAATGGCTGCTGGGCCGGGTGGATTTCGTGCAAACTGCCCGCCCGGACGATGAAGACATGGTGGATGTTGACCTGCGCATCCTGCACCCCCTGTTTGGCGAGGTGTTCGGCTACCGGGGCGAGTTTCGGGCGGTGCGCGTGGCCCGGCCGGCCGCGCTATAATTCCAGCATGCCCCGCCCCCTGCGCCGCCGCCCGGCCCCCGTCTGCGAATACTGCCGTGTCCTCAGCCCCATCGCGGAGGCCGAGACCTGCCTGGCCTGCGGCGCGCCCCTGCCGCCGGTCATTGCGAGTGGTGCAAAGCAAGCTCCCGCCCCAAAGACCAAAATCATGGCCCACGCCGAAGGCAAAACCCCCTACGAAGACCTGCGCAAAGCTGGCGAGCGCGCCGATGAAGCCTACACCCACCTGCTGTACGCCTATGGTCTGTTCTGGCGCGTGCTGGCCGATGCATTTGTCATTGCACTGGGCAGCCTGGCCCTCGGCCTGCTGGCGGGCGCGCTCGGCCTGGCTCCTGGTTGGGGCCTGCTGGCCGGGGCCAGTCTGGGCGCGCTGGTGGGCTGGGTGGTCAAGGGCTATCTGCTCACGGTCATCGGCGTACCGGCTGGCATTCTGGCGGGCGCGCTGCTGGCGGCCCTCCCCTGGCTGCTGGGCATGCCTGCCGCCGGGGTATTCTTCATTGTGTGGGCGGGCGCGCTGGCCGGGGGCTGGCTGGGCGGGTTACGCCCGGCGTTTGGCCGCCGCCGCTGGCCGGAGAAACTGCGCCCGTTTCTCGGCGCGCTGGGCGGGCTGGCGTTGGCAGCGCTCGGTCTGGCGCTGGGCGCGGGCCTGCGCAGCGCCGTGGCCGCCTGGCTGGGCTGACAACGGCGGGTCAAGCTGAGTTCGACCCCACTAACTACGCCCACAAG
>CAZEQN010000108.1:0-9046 GCA_964514335.1 uncultured Anaerolineaceae bacterium | reverse complement strand
GGCGGCAATCACCTGCGCCATCACCTGCTCGTCAGTGAGATCAGCGGCCAGCACTCTACCAGCCTTGCGTTCCATCGCCCGCAACTCCGCCCGGCGCGCCAGTTCCGCCTGCCGCTCTGCTTCTTCGTCCTCGCGCTTCTGCTTGTTGGCCAGCACAAAGGCGGTGGCGGCGGCTGCCAGGGCCAGAGCCGCATCGCCCCAGGCTGGAGCATTCGCTGCGGTGGCCAGCGCCAGGCGGGCCGCTTCGGCGGTGGATGCCCCGCTTTCGGGGGCCGGGAGTTTGGTCGTTACAACTGGCCCGGTCGGGTTCGCCATACTTTTCTGTAAACTCGGCAGTTCCGGCAACAGGTTGGCCACTGCGGGTGGTGTTTCACCATCAGGGCTGTCATCATCATCCACCGGGTCGGTGGGTTCAGTCGCGGCCGCCGCAATCGCCGCCGCATCCGGGTCGGGGATGGCGATGCAGCCGGCGCGGGTGGTGGTGTTGCCCACCGTGTCACGCGCCGCCACCAGCACGGCGTACTCGCCGGGCGGCGCCACGGTCCCATCCCCGAACTGGCGGTCCCAGGACCAGCCCTCCGGGACGCTGCCAAAGGTATAGTCCCGCGCCGGCCAGCGGCCACCCGGGTCGGAGACGGTCACACTTAGGCCGGCCAGCGGGTTGGACCCGGGCCCGGCGGCGATGGCATAGACCTCCCAGATCGCCACGCAGCCGGCCGGCAGCAGCAGGTAGGGCCGGGCATTGGCGACCTGCACGTCGAAGCGGGTTACCGTCCCGATGTTGCCGGCCGCGTCCACCGGCCGCACCTGCAGGGTGATCAGGCCGTTGCGTACACTCGTGCTGTCCCAGGCCAGGCTCCAAGCGCCGCCGGTCGCCGGGCTGGCGGCCCAGCTCGCCCCGCCATCGGCCGAGAATTGGACGCTGGCCGGCCCGCTGGTGGCGTCGGCGACGCTGCCACTGATGGTAATCGTGTTGGACTGTTCCGGGGCGCTGCCGGGATTGTGGGACGTGAGCGCCAGGGTCGGGGCGATGCTGTCGATCCGGATCACCCGGTTGTCGCTGCGACTGTTGCCGGCCACGTCCGTGGCAACGGTATCCACGCTGTGATCGCCTTCGCCGGAAACGACCTGGCTGTTCGTGGGGGCGAAGCCCGCCCCGTCGGTCTGCATCTGGATGCCCACCACGCCGCTGGTGGCGTCGCTGGCCGACACGTCCAGCGTTACGCTCGGGCTGGTGTACCAGCCGTTGCTGCCGGCCGTGCCGCTTTCGGTGACGGTCAGGGCCGGGGCGGTGGTGTCCACGAACACGTTCAGGCTGGTGGCATTGAAATTGCCGGCCACATCCAGCGCTTCGGCCTCGATGCTATACACGCCTTCGCCCAGGGTCACGCCAGAGAGCGCCTGCCAGCCGCCGCCATCCACCTGCAACTGGCTGCCGGCCAGCCCGCTCATCGTGTCGCTGGCGTTCAGGACCACATCCACGTCCGAGACATACCAGCCCGCCAGCCCGGCCGTGCCGGATGGCGTCAGGCTGAGCGCCGGCGGGGTGACGTCGACCCACACGTCAGCGGCCGGGATGCTGACGCTCTGCCCGGCCAGGTCCTGGGCGCGAAACTCGACGCTGTACTGGCCATCGGTGGAGAGCGTCGTGCTGTTGTTGATCCAGCCGCCGCCGTCCACCCGGACCTGGGCGAAGTCCAGCCCGCTGGTGGCGTCGCTGGCGTCGGCGGTGAGCGCCACGGATGAGATGTACCAGCCGCCGTCCCCGGGCGTGCCGGCGATCAGGCCGTCCAGGGTCGGCAGGTCGAGATCGAGCTTGAGCGTGGCGCTGCCCTTGCGCGAGCTATCGCCCCAGGTCGACAGGGCCCAGAACTCGGCGCTGGCTGCCCCACTGGCACCGGGCACGGCGCAGGTAGTTCCGCCGCAGTAGAAGGGCGTGCCGTCCAGCGTGCCTTCGATGCCCACGATGCTCTGGCCGGCCAGCGGTTCAGTGCCGGTGATGTTCAGGGTCGCCGACTGCAGGCACCAGCCGTTGGCGCCGCTTGTCCCGCAGGCGATGCTGCTACTCACGCTGGCTTCGGGATAGGTGCCGTTGTGGGTGACGACCGTCTCGACCCAGGTGTAGCCCAGTTCGCAGCTGGCGTTGTCGGCGACCCAGCCGCAGTTGGCCAGCTGCCAGCCGACGTTGGGGATCGTATCGCACGAACTGACTGAAGTGCAGGTGTCCAGGAAACCGGCCGGTGGGTTGTTGTTGGTGAGCGTCCATTTGTCCTTGCTCGGGTCGCGCACCTTTTCCAGCTCGATTTCGGTGTAGGTGTAGCTGCGGCTCGGTCCCAGGTAGGCGGCCAGGGCCGGGATGACGACCAGCAACGCCAGCAGGATCGCCAGCGCGTTCCAATCTTGTGAGTTGCCAGATGATGTGGATTTTTCGCTTCATGCATTTCCCGCCAAGCGATGGGTTGTTCAGACAGGCAATTTCTACCGAATCTGACCGAGTTGGGCAAGGGGTTCCAAGCCAACCACCCAGCCGGGTTGGCTTGGGGCCGGTATGGCATTCCATTCGCTGTGGCCGGGCCGAATTTCTCATGTTCCAGAACTCAATCGTTTGAAATCAAATCCAGGAACAGCCCCACCAGCTCCGGGTCAAACAACACCCCGGCATTAGCCTGCAGGTAGGTTCGCGCCTGCTCTAGCGGCCAGGCGGGCCGGTAGGGTCGGGCATGAATCAGGGCATCCCATACATCCACCACGGCAAAGACGCGCGCCGCTATTGGGATCGCCGATCCCCGCAAGCCATCCGGGTAGCCGCTGCCATCCCAGCGCTCGTGATGGTAACGGGGGATGTCCAGCGCCGGACGCAGATAATCGATTTGTGCCAGCCAATCGTAAGCATACACCGGGTGCTGCTTCATCACCGCCCATTCGGCTTCTGTCAGGGGGCCGGGCTTGAGCAGGATCTGGTCTGGAATGCCCAGTTTGCCAACATCGTGCAGCAGGGCGCCGCGGCGCAGGTGCGGCCGCTCGTCGGCCGGCAATCCCAGACGGTCTGCCAGTTGAAGGGTAAGTTCGGTCACCCGGGTACTGTGGCCCAATGTCTCCTGATCCCGCAAATCCAGGGCCGCGGCCCACCCGGCAATCGTTTCATCATACGCTTGGCGAACCCGGGTGTGGCTGGCACGCAGGGCTGTCAGCAGGTGAGCATTATCGATTGCAATCGCCGCCTGCCCGGCCAGCATCCAGGCGAACTCCTGCTGCTCACGTCCAAAATCCTGTCCGTCGTTCCGCGAAAGCACCAGCGCCCCCACACTCGATTGGTGCAAAATTAATGGGATCGCCAGCAACTCATTGCCGTCTGGCCTGGGTAACCGTTGGATTTCCTGGGAGCGGCCGGCTCCGGCAATCAGTTCCTGGGCCGCAGGTGGGAGCCCGTCGCCAGCCACCCAGCGCTCACCTTCCAGTTCTAACACCACCCAGGTTCGTTCAGCGCCCAGGTGACTGCCCACCTCGCTGGCGAAAATCTCCAGGGTTTCCGTCAGTTCACCCCCCGCCAAAATCGCCAGGTCGATCTTGCGCAACACTGCCAGCTGCGCCAAGCGTTGCTGGGTTTCGTGAATTGCCTGCTGGCGACCGGCCATTTCATCCACCAGCGTGCTCGCCAGGCGTTCAAACGCCCCTGCCAGTCGGTCAAATTCCCAAATGCGACTGACCGGCAGCCGAATTGGGCGTGGATTGCCTTCTGCCAATTCTTCGATGCCCCCCAGCAGGGGATTGAAAAATTTCAGAATCGTCCGCTCGGCCACCCAGTGGGCGGCTAGCAGGGCCAGACCCAGAATGATGCTATACGCCACCAGCAACTGACGCAGGGCGATGTCGACCTGACGCGCGTACGCACCTTCCGGGACCCCCACCACCAGTATGATCTCCTGGGGGCTGGGGGTTGCCAGGGCCAGCTGCACGTAAATCCGCCGCACGCCATCCAGCCCGTCGAGCGCGGGAGATCCGTCCGGCGAGGCCGACCGAAGCTGAGTATAGAAATCGCTCTCCCCGATATACACACCCGCCCAGCGGGCCGGCTCCGGAAAACGCGTCAGCACCCGGCCATCCGGCTGCAACAGCAGCAGCGCCGACCGCTCCGGCAATTCGGTCTGGGCGAACAGCGCTTCAAAGTACGCCAGGTCCAGGGCCACATACACAACGCCCTGGGCCTTGCCTGGGGCGTCTCCGATCGGCATCGCGGCATTCAGAGCCGGCAGGCCCGTAACCCGCCCAACCTGGTACTCCCCCAGGGCAAATTCACCCGATTCCAGGGCCTCGGTGAAATAGAGGCGGTCGCGGATGTTAACCGGACCATCCAGCGGCAATCCGCTGCAAACGATGTCACCGGCTCGGTTGGCCACGCCGATCTGATGAAAGCGCCTCATGCTGGCCAGCAAGTCGGCGAGCAGCAGGCTACAATCCGGGTTGGGAGCGACGGACAGCGTGCGCGCCAACACAGACAGCAGCTCATGGACGTGGGCGAGCTCGTTGTCCAGCGCCAACCAGACCAGCTGCCCGTAGCGCTGTGTTTCTGCCCGCGCGACTTCACTGGCACTGGCCCGGGCAGCAATCCAGTTGGCGATAATCAGCCCCAGAATGGGCAGCAATGAACACAAAACCAGCGCCATCAGTCGCAGGCGCAGGGTGTTGAAGCGCGGACGGTAGATCATAGGGGCCAGAGCTCTCCGACAGGTTTCAACAGCATGCCCGGCGTGCGCCGGGCATGCTGTATTTCAGCGCGCGTTCCCGCTCAGCGCGCGCCGCTTCCGCGCGGCTCGGTCAGAACACTCAATTGTTCAATGAAGCCCTGCAGAGTGTCGGCTTGAATCTCCAGGATTTCATCGACCGTGCCGGCGGACAGGGGAAATTCGCTGAGTTTTTCGCGTCGCTGCCCATTGAGCAATGCGCCCCGAAATTCGGCGTCAACAATGGCCCGGGTGGCCAGGGCATGGATTTCCCGGGCTTCGGCCCGGTCGCCCGCGCGGGTCACCGCTACCCCCCCACCGGTCCGGGCGACGGGCCGTCTGCAAAGGCTGTGCCGGTCAGCATCAGGCTGGCCGCCAGCAGGCCCACGAACAGCAGTACCTGCACCGCCCGGCGGGCGATCGGATCGCCCAGAAGTGAGAAGGCAACTCCCTGAATGTGCTTCAACATGTCAACGCTCCTTGGTGAGTGGATGAGATGTTGACAGGGTAGCCCGGGGCTATGAACGCAGTTCTGAACAAAAACAGCCCCGGCTGGGGCTGTTGGGTAAGGCGGCAGGTTTGCGCCGGGGTTAACTCAGGCTTTGGATGAAGTCGCGTAACTCGGCGGTGGGCTCCACACCCAGGTCACGCGCCAGCAATTCCTGGTAATCTTGAAAATACCGGCGGGCGGTCTGGATGTGCTTCAAGCGCGCCAGGCAGCGCAAGACGCCCAATCGCCAGCGGTCTTCATATGGATCTTGCACCACGGCCCGTTCAAAGAGCTCCAAACTGCGTTTGACGCGGCCGGCTCCCAGGTGGGCTTCAGCCAGCGCCGTCAGCAACTCCAGGAAACGCTGCTGCAGTTCACGGGCGCGGGTCTGGGCCCAGGGCATATCGATGTCGGACAGGTAATCCCCAGCGTACAACGCCAGAGCCTGGTGGGCGCTATCCTGCCAATCGGGCGACCCGGGGGTCAGCCCTGCCAGCGAGCGCACCCGATCTTCAAAGGCTGCCACATCTGAACTGCAAGCCAGGTCCGGGTGTATTTGGTAGGCCCGCCCATCGAAATAGATTGCCGCCGGGTAACCCAGGGCATGCCGCGCCCGCCATAGGGTGGCGTGGAAGTTGCTGTTGATTTTGCCGGGGCTGAAATCAGGCCAGAAGGTCAGGGCAATTTCGTCCTTGCGCACCGGACCGCACGCCAGAATATAGTAGAACAACTGGCGTGCCCCGCTCGACTGCCAATCGGCATCGTCCAGTAAGCGCTCGTCAACCCACACGGCCGGCCGGCCCAGACAGCGAATGGTCAGTTGCGCCGGCAAGCGCTCAGTCAGGGGCGGGGCAGGCGACGCCAGCGGCGGCAGAGCCGCTGTGGCCCGCTGCAACAAGGCAGTCAGTTGCGGAGAGCCTAGGGTATCCTGCACTTCCGCCAGAGCTTGGCGATGTTCCCGCACCAGCGGCAACAAAAACGCATCGTACCCCAGCCGCGCTGCGCCTTCCAAGCCTCGTGCCACGGCGGCCGCGCCGGATTGGCCGGTTGCCTTCTGGGCCAGACCCAGCAGAAAATCGGCCCGCACGGAAATTGTGTCGTTACCCGGGTCAGCACCGGCCGATCGGTCTTCCAGGCGTTCCAGCGCCAGGCGCGCCTGGCCCATCGCCAGAAAAATCGCCGCGTCGGCCGTGCGGGTCGCCAGGGCATCGGGCGCCAGACCGCCCTGGCGCTGGGCTTCCCGTACCGCCCCCTGGGCGCGACTGTAGTCCTGGCGTAGTCGCGCCACATCTGCCAGCCCCAGCCAGCTTTCGGCGGTAGCCAACCCGCGGGGGTCTCCGGCCGCCAGCGCGAGGGCGTCTTCGTAACAGTCTTGCGCCAGGTCGATGGCTTCCCGATCGCGTAACAGGTCGCCGCGCCCATTGTGCACATCCACCAGCACACGCCGCCAGCCACTCTGACGAGCCGCTGCCAACGCCTGCTCGTACAGCGCCAGCGCTTGATCGAAGTTTCCCAACATGTGCTGAAGGAAAGCGGCGTTGTTGCCACAGATCGCCCGATTGCCGGCATTGTCCGGCAGGCCTTCGGTCAGCTGCAATGCTTCGTGATAGGCGGCTTCTGCCTGGGCAATCCGGCCATGGGTGATGGCGATATAGCCGATGTCGGTCAGTACGGCAATCAGTTCATGGAGTGTACGCGACGCAGGCTCCGACGCCAGCAGCTCACGCAGCCCCTTGCCAGCCTGGTCCAACTGCATGAGTGCCGGTTCGACTCGGCCGAGGTAAAAGTGTGCCAGTCCTTCCAAGCGCTCGGCCTGCAGGGCATAAAATGGCGCGATGCTGCTGGCCCGGGCTGCGGTCTGTACTTTCTGGGCCAGCGCCAGGCTCTCGACATACTTACCCGAGAAGCGGTACAGCATGCCGCGCGTCACCCACAAATTGCATAGGTTCTCCACGTCACCTGCGGCCTGAAATGCGGGCTCGGCCTGGTCGAGCAATGAACCCGCCAGTTGGAATTCATTGCGGTTAATCCGGCTCTTCGCCAGGTTGAGCAGCAACTCCGGCGCGAGAGCCAGAGCCGCCGGGTCCGGAGCGATGCTTTCATACCAGGCCGACAGAGACTCATCACCGCCCGCGGCGTAGGTGGCGCGGGCGGTCCGATTCATAAGGCTGGCGGCAGCCAGGCGATCATCCGCCGCCAGCCACCATTGGATGGCCGCGGGCCAGTCCGCCTGGGTTTCGAACCAGCCTGCCGCCCGCTGATAAACCGCCGTCTGCTCGGCCGCCGACAGGTCGCGGAACCCTTCTCGTAGAAAGTCCCGGAACAGATGGTGGTATGTGAAGGAGTCTGGGCCGGGTTGGTCCAGCCGGGAAATAAACAGGTTACGATCAAACAGTTCTTGGAGCGCTGGCTCAAGCGGCGATTCCTCCAACAGTTCTGCGGCTAACGCTGCGCTGAAAGATTCAAACGGCGCAGTAAGCAGCAACAAACGGTGCGCCGCCGGACTCAGGTGCGGCAGGAGTTCATCCCGGAAGTACGCAAAGAGCTGCTCTTGGGCGTTTAACAGACGCAGTGGTTGATGGGGCATGCGCGTCTCAGCCTGCAATGCTACGGCGGCCGCCAGCGGCCAGCCATCCGTGCTGCTTTCCAGCCTTATTAATTCAGTCTCTGTAAGCGTTCGGCGCTGAATCAGGCGCGCCAGATCTTGCAACTCTTCCGGTCGAAAGCGGAGTTCCTGGCCCGCCAACACGGCTAATTCCTGATGCACAAACAAATGTGCTGAAGGAATTCCATACACACTGCGGCTACTGATCACTAGGCGCACATGTTCGGGCAGCCCTGCGAGCAGTGCTTCCATAAATTGGACAATCGCACCATCCTGATTCACCAGATGGTAATCGTCCAGGATTAGTAAAGTGAAATTGTCGAGGCGTTCGACCATCCGGTTTAGCACCACGGCCGCCAACGCCTCCGGGTCAGCTGTCTCCCCGCCAGGCGGTGCCAGATTGGAGTCAAAATCCGTCGCCACCCGCCCGAAAGCCTTCAGTAGGTGTCCGAAAAAGGTCGGCAGATGCCCATCATCCGGCCCTGCCTGGTACCAGGCAACGTCCATTTGGACATCCCGGGCAAACTCCCGCAACAGGGTCGTCTTGCCATAGCCCGCTGGCGCGCAGACAAAAGTCAGCTTGCGTTGTATGTTTTCATGCAACAGTTCCAGCAAACGCGCCCTGCGCAGGGTGCGCGACCGGGGAGCGGGCAGTTGGGTTCGAGAAAGGGTTATCATGAGAGAGGTATAGAACTGGAATGTCCCCACTTCGAATTTTGGGGCACATTCCAGGGCCAGTCTATCATTTCTACATCAGGCAGAGCGATGGTGAGTGAACAACCCCTCGATGGCCACGGTAAATCAAATAATCGGGGTCATTTCGCAGACCGTTGTTCTTACTCATCTTCTATTCCCTGCTCCTTCGCTAGTATCTTCACCAACCGACTCATGTTCCTATGTTACACCATCGGTTGCGCTGCAAGCGGCGGGGAATTGCCCTCTGGTGATTATATCAAGTCGGGCAAGATCCACCGTCGCACTCGCACCGAGCCAATGGTACATTTGATAAGTGCCACTACCTGCAAAACTCTGCAATCTGTCTGCAATTTTGCTGCAATTTGGGTAGAATCAATGGAAATACTGGAAAGTCGAGAACTCAAAACATGCCATATGTGGCGATTCTAACAAAATGAAACGCCATATATGGTACTATCAGGAAAGGTTCCTTATCTTCGAATCAGTAGGTTGTGGGTTCGAATCCCGCCGGGTGCGCTCATGAAGTAGTCTGTA
>CAZEQN010000107.1:0-9102 GCA_964514335.1 uncultured Anaerolineaceae bacterium | reverse complement strand
CCGGCAGGTTGCCCAGTTTGTGCAGCATGCGCGGCCCGCTGGTGGCAGGCTCCACAATCAGCGCCCCGTCCATCTCCATCCGCCCAATCAGTTCCTCGCCGAGGGCCTGCAACACGCCATCGCGGTCGGGCTGGCGGTTGACCGCCTCGGCGATGTCCAGCCCCACCCGGATGGTGCGCGCCCGGTGGTGCAGTTGTTCAATCGTCAGGGTTTGTTCCAGGTCCTTGTGCAGCAGCACGCCCAGATTATCCTGCGCGTGGCGGCTGGCGCGCTCGGCCCGCCCAATCTGGCTTTCTATTTCTTCCACCCGCTGGCGCAGGCTGTGGGTCTTGCGGCCGGATTCAATCAGCAGGGCGGCTTCTTTGGCAAAAATTTCCAGCGTTTCAATCGTCAGCGCATCCGGCCGCTGGCCGTTGGGCGGCGCATCCACCGCAATCACGCCCAGCGGTTCTTTACGGCCATCCCAGAGCGGCACCAGCAGGCTATCGCCCGGCAACCAGGTATTGGCGTTTGGGTCTTCCGGCACGGCGTAGTTGTTCACGGCGTAGGCTGGCACCAGCAGCGGCGCGCCAGACTGCTGCCCGTGCGGGATAAAGTACGAATCGCTGCGCCGGAACTCCGGCTGCATGCGTTGTTCCATCTCACTCCACGGGTGCAGCACCTGGCGCACCTGCTCCAGGGCCTCCAGCGCCAGACCCGCCCCGCTGACCGCCCGCAATACCTGATGTTCCGGCTCAATCACATACACCAGAGCGGTGGTAAACAGGTTGGCTTCGCGGATGCCAAACGCAATCGCTTCCAGCGCTTCTTCCAGCGGCATTTCGAGGTTAACGGCCCGGGCTGTCTCAAACAGGGTGTTGAAAGTCTCCACCCGCCGGTTGAGCAGTTCGCTGCGCTGTACCTGTTGCTGGTAACGCTGGGCGTTCCCCAGCGCAATGGCCGCCTGGGTCGCCAGCGCCTGGGTGATTTCCAGCGCCACGCTGTCAAAGTGGTCTGGCTGGCGGGCATACAGGTGTACCAGCCCGGCCACATTTTCCTGATAGGCAATCGGCGCCAGCAGAGCCGAGCGCATCCCCGCCCGGCTGGGGACGGCGGCGCTGCGTTCAAAATCATCCACAATCAGCGGCTCGCCGGACTGCAAGACCTGTTCTTCCAGTTCCGTCAGCGCTTCGTGTTCAGATTCCACCTGCCCCAGGTTGAGCAAAATCGGGCGCGCCCCGTTGCTGTGGGCGGTTCCGTTGCTATGGGCGGCCTCCAGGTCCAGCAGCACAATTTTGCCGCCGCTGGCGCCGGTGGCGCGCATGGCTTCGTCATACACCCGCTGGACGAGATGATGCAGGTTGAGGGTCGTGTTCAATTCGCGGCTCACGCGCGATAGCGCCGTCAGGTGGTCTACCCGCCGTTGCAGGCTTTCATCGGTCTGGGCGTACAGTTGCGAGCGTTCAATCGCATTCGCCAGTTGGCTGGCCGCCGTGCCCAGCGATTGCAGGTCATGGTGGTCATACTCGCCCGGCCGTTTGCCGAACAGCAAAATCTCGCCCACCCCGCGCTCGCGGATGGTCAGCGGCAGAGCCATCATCGCCCGCGCTTCGCGGAAGGCTTCCAGCATGGGCTGGTAGAAGGCGGGCAATTCGGCGGTGCGCAGGTCAGAAAACACCTGCGGCATGCCGCTGGCGGTTACGCTCTGGCGGTATTCTTCGCTGTTGGCCGAGAGCCGTTCAAAGGTTTCAGCCTGGTCTGCATCAATCCCAACCGCCGAGTCGCGGTGCAGGCGCAGTTCGCCGAGGGCATCATCCAGCAGGTAAATCGCCGCCCGGTCAGCCTGAAAATAACGCGCGATTTCCAGCAGCGAGAATTTCAGGATTTCATCCAGCGTGGCATCCGCCCCGGCCAGCGAGGCAATCCGGCGCAGGGTTTCAGCGCGCTGGGCGCGGCGGCGGCTCTCGCGCATCAGGGCGGCATTGTCCAGAATCGGGGCGGCCTGCCCGGCCACAATCGTCAGCAGGCGCATATCGTCTTCATCGAGCTTGCCGCCCCCGCGCTTGTTGGCGACCTGCAAATAACCCAGGTTGCGCCCGCCGGCCTGCAACGGAATCAGGGCCGTGTGTTCAATGCCGGCTGCCAGCGCAAGGTGGGCAATCCCCAGCGCGGTCAGGGCCGAGTCTTCGCTGGCGTTATCGGTATAAATCACATCCCCGCTCATCCACACCGCTTCGGCCGGGCTGCCGGAGGCCAAGTCAGCGCGGTACAGTTCCACGAATTTTTCAGGCAGACCCTTGAAGGGCAACTGCCCCTGCAGGGCGCGTTCGCCTTCGGAAAACATCAGAAAGCCGATGATTTCCACATCCAGCAAATGGGCAATGCTTTCGGTCAGGCGTTCGTACAGGGTATGGTCATCGCGGATGGCGCTGCCGACCTTGGCGAGTTCCGCCAACCCGCTGATTTCCGCCACGCGTTGTTCTTCTTCATAATGAATAATGGCATTCTGCAACGCCACCGCCGCCTGCCCGGAGAGCATATTGAGCAGTTCCAGGTCAGTGGCCCGGAAAGCATCCACCTGCTGGCTGGCCAGTTCCAGCGTGCCGATTTGCTCGCCGCCCACCACCAGCGGCACGCCGAGGTAAGACTTGAACGGGAATTCCTTGCGGTCCAGCGCCGGGCGCACGGCGAGGTACGAATCAATATCCGGGATGAGCAGCGGCCGCCGTTCGGCAATCAGGTAACCGGAATAGCCCTGATTGACGTTGTAACGCTGCGAAGACTTCTCCAGGTGGCTGTCCTCGCCCAGCCCGGCGATATAGCGGTAGGGCGTGAGTTCTTCGGTTTCGGGATTCCACAGGGTGATTTCCGAAAAATCGGACTGCACCAGCCGGTCTACATTTTCCAGGATGGTAGTGATGGTCGTTTCCAGATTCAGGCTGGCAGACATCGCCTGGGTGATTTCATTTAATATCGTAAAGGTCTGGGCATTCGCATCGCTGCTCTGGCTTTCCAGCCCCAGCAGTTGCGGCCGCCGCAGGGTGAGCACAATCGCCCGGTCCTGGTTGTAGGGGATGGCGTGCGAAGTGCCCTCCACCAGGAACTTGCCCAGCGTAAAGCGGGCCGTGCCGGGCGTGGCGCACAAACTCAAAAACACATCCGCCGGGCGCACCGTGCGCGCCAGGTTTTCCAGATTGGGCGGGGTCGCATCGTTCAGGCCAAACCACTGGCGGGCGCGGCCGTTGCCGTAGGTCACGCGTCCACCGGCTTCAATCACCAGCACGGCATCCTCATGGGCGGCCACATCCAGCGCCACGGCGGGCGGCGGGGGTGGCGCGCTCTGCCGCAGCCGGGGTACGGCGCGCAGCAACAGCGGCAGGAGGCTGAGTAACGCCAGCCCCAGCAGCGCCAGAGAAAGTCCGAGCGGGGTAAGGCCCAGTTCGAGCATAAATACTACTTGGCAGAGTCCGCGCGCCGGGCTTCGGCGGCCAGTTCCGTAATCTCACGGATGTCGGCCACCTGGTTCTGGGAAGACAGCACCAGCCCAACCGAAATGTTCATCAGGGGGGTTTTCTGTTTGTCGCCGCTATCGGCGGTGGTTTCAATGTAGCCCTGTTCGCGGTCCATGAAGTTGTAATGGCTCAAGACCTGCTCGCCAAAACGCTGTTTGATGGCGGCGTGCACCTTGGGGCCGGTGTCTTCCTTGCAGATGATGATGAAGTTGTTACCGCCCGGATGGCCGATGAAATCCTCCGGGCTGCCGAATTCATCCATCACTTCGCCCAGCAGCATGGTGGTAAAGCGCAGCACATCATCGGCGGCTACAAAGCCGTACACTTCCTTGAAGCCTTCAAAATAATTCAGGCGCAGGTCCAGGTAGGCCCACGAATCGCGCCGCAGGGTCTGGCGCAGTTGCTCTTCAATCAGCCGCCCGGAGGGCAGGCCGGAGCGCGGGTCAGTCAGGCTTTCGCGCTCGGCGCGGGCAATCGCGTTCACTACCCGCAGTTTCAGCTCTTCAATGTCAAAGGGCTTGGTGATGTAATCATCCGCCCCCAGTTCAAGGCCCTGCAACTTATCGCTGCGTTCATCGCGCTGGGTCAGGAATATCACGGGGATGTGGCTGGTGCGGGTGTTGGTGCGCAGGCGGCGGCAGACTTCATAGCCGTCAATATCCGGCAGCATGATGTCCAGCACAATCAGGTGCGGCAGCCCCTGGCGGGTCTTTTCCAGCGCCACCTCGCCGCGCGGGGCTACGTCTACATCAAACCCCTGCCCGCTGAAATAAATGCGCAGCATGTTGGAAATGTCAAAATCATCTTCCACAATCAGAATTCTGGCTTTACCCATTAGACCTCCCGGTGTTAAGCGTTGCGACGCGTGCGCTTTGCCTGTTTCCGCACGCGGTCGAGATGTTCCGGTGTAACTGCTTTCTCAAAGGAGCGGAAGCCGCTCAAGCGAAAGCCGTGTTTCCCTGCTATTGTATCAATTTCTTCCACCTGGGCGCGCCCAATTTCCTTGCCCAGGGTGTAATCCGCCAGCCGCCCTTCCAGCGTCAGCGCCATGGTTTCGGCCATGCAGGCGTAGGCTTTGCCGGGTGGAAAGCCAAAATCGAAATTGAAATTCACCCTGCCGGGTACATCCACCATGCCGCCGTCAATCACCAGCACATCATCACGCGCCGCCGCCACCCGCGCCGAGACATCCCGCGGCCGGGCGACATCGCACACCACGCTGCCCGGTTGCAGGTTCTCCGGCTCAATGATGGCGTGAACATCGCTGGTGACGGTGAGAATAAGAGGCGTGTCCTTGAGGGCGGTCAGGTCAGTGGTGCAGTGCAGGCGGGCCCGCGCCCCGCCCGCCAGCAGGCGTTCACGCAGGGCTTCCAGCGCCGCCGGGCGGCGGCCAATCAGCGTCAGTTCGGCGGCCTGGTGCGCCAGCAGTTCGGCGCACACCTGCCCGATGGCCCCGGTCGCGCCGACCACCGCCGCGTGGGTTTGCCCGAGCGGGATTTCCATCTCCACTGCCGCCTGTTCCAGCGCCCGCACCGCCACCGCCACGGTATAAGCATCTCCGGTGGTCACCGGCACATCCAGCGCGTCCGCAATCGTCACCCCGCCATCGCCCACCACCGAGGTGTAGGCCCCCAGCCCCAGCAGGTCGGCCCCCAGCCGTTCCGCCAGCCGCCCGGTCTGGATGATTTTGCGGTAGACCGTCTCCACCGGCAGTTCCAGCATGCGGCGCGGCGTGAACGGGCAGGCGATGAACCAGCCGCGGATCTCCGCCCCGGTGCTTTCCGAGCGAATGCCGGTAATCTCCGAGATATACACCGGCGGGAAGTAGGTGGAGAAGAAGTCTATCTGCCGCTCGCTGAAAATGCGCCCCAATAACGGGAACTTGCGGCTGACATCCCGCTTGGGGTTAATCGGATGAATAATGAAAGCGAAGGAGTTCATGGGCTGTCAGGTTTCGTCTGGCCGTTGGCGCGCACAGGGGCGACCGGCCGGCCGCCCCTGCAAAAGTCAAAATCCACCGCCGCCCCTACCAGGATTCCTGGGTAACCTTTTTGTCACGGTCAGGGTCGTACAGGCGTTTGTGCAGGTCGGCGGCCTTCAACTGGTGGTGGTCGCTCTCGGTGTAGGGCACATTGCGGTCAATCACCCGGCGGTCATTGGAAGACACAATCACCACATCCGACTCAATCACCCGCGCCGGGGAAACCACCACCCCCGCCCCAATCCGGCAGTTATGCCCCACGCAGCCGCCCAGCACCGCCCGGTTGGCATCCCGCAATTGGCCGGCCCCATCCAGGGCGCGGATGGGCGCGGGCAGCAGGTTATAGTCGGTCCAGGTCGAGCCGGCCCCAATAAAGGTGTTGCGCCCCACCACGCACATCTGCAAACAGGTATTTTGCGCCACCATGCTGTTATCCATCAGCGTCGTCATAAACAGCGCCGCCCGGAAGGGCAAAAAGGTGCCATCCCCCACCACCGAGAGCATCAGTTGGCAGTCCTGCGAGAGGTTGACATTGTCGCCGATGATGCAGTTCTCCACCACCGTGCCCGCGCCGATGGTTACATTATCGCCAATTGTGGTTGGGCCGTGAATAATGGCGGTCGGGTCAATTGAGCAGTTGCGCCCGATTTTCACCAGTTCGCGGCTTTCCAGCACCTGCTTGCCTTCAAACAGCGCGCCGGCCAGTATCTTCAGCTTGAACGCCACTGATTTCTGCAGATGGTCTTCAAAGCGCGCCCCGCGGGCGAACAGCCCGAAGACGATATCCACGATGAAAATATGCACCCATGAGTCAATCGCCATCATCGCCCGCAGCGGCACCTGAAATGTCAGGTCGCCGGACTGCGAAGCCATGTAGGTGGGCACATGGTAATAGCCGACCTCGCGGGCCTGTAAATCAATAATCACCGGCTCCACCTGGTCCTCCGGCGCCGGCCCATTCGGGAAATACCAGAAGGCCGCCAGGTACAGCCCGCCCGCCGGCGTGTAAGAGGTCGCCAGCGGCAGGGCGTGTTCGCGGAAGGCCGGGTCGGCCGGGGAAAACGCCGCCCGGCACGCCCCGCCGCGCTTCTTCGCTTCGGCGATAAAGGCTTTCAGATAGAACTCGTCAAAATACAGGTTGTCGGCGTACACGATGCAGGCGCGCTCATCCTGGAACTTGAAGAAGTCCGGGTCCAGCACGGCCTGCAAACTATCGGCTTCCAGCTCGGTCTGGGCGTAGGGCGCCAGCACATCCCGCTGGTGCAGCCAGAGCAGCTTGTTCTGGATGCGCAGGTCGCGGGCGCGGTCATTAAACGGCGAGATATAGCGAGAGTCTTTGAGTGCGATTTTCAGCATGGTTATCTATGGCCAAAGCGCGAATAGTTCACTTTGAGTATATCGCGGCGGTCAGGCTGGAATATGTCAATTTCAGGAAAGATTCAATCCCACGCATGCAGGATTCGGGCCGGGGAGGGTTACGCGTCCAAAAATTGCTTGAGATTCGCCATAAAGGCGCGCGGCTGGTCGAGCATCGGAAAATGCCCGGCATGCTCCATTCGCACCACCCGTGGGTGCGCGGCGGATTTTTCCAGCACCTCACCCTGCCGGGGGCTGACGATATTGTCCCTCTGCCCGTAAATCCCCTGAACCGGCATCGGCAGGCTGGCAATGGTATTGCGCAGGTCGGTGGTACGCAGCGAACGAATACTCTGTAGAAATGAATCAACCGTGGTGCGGCTCAAATCATTGTTAATCATGTCCGGCCAGCGCTCGTCCGTGGTGATGCGCGGCGCGGCAATTTTTATCCCCAGCCGCAGCGCCCACAACATGTTATGCACCGTCCACGCAATCGGCTTATAGCCGGCCAGCTTCAGCGGCAGCGCCAGCGATGACCCCACAATCGGCGAGCCAATCACGCTGACCTTGGTCACCCGCTGGGGGTACTTTTCAGCCACCGCCAGGCTCACCGTACCGCCCATGCTGTGCCCCACCAGCGGCGCCTGCACAATGCCCAGCGCGTCCATAAACTGGTCTACCAGGCGCACAAAATCATCAAATTCGTAGGATTCGCGCTTCTTGCCCGATTCGCCAAAGCCCCAGAAATCCAGCGCATAAGTCCGGTAATCGGATTGCAGGAAGTTCATCGTCTCCTGCCACAGCCCCCAGGAGCCCAGCCAGCCATGCAAAAAAAGTACCGGCCGCCCGCGGCCCTGCACCTGGTAATGCACCACTCCCTGGTTGGTTGTAATTGTGGACACGATGAATTTCAGTTTCTCGGCGCGGGCAAAGGCCCTGCAGTCCGGTGGATTACAGTTCTTCGACGATGCTGGTCAGCAGTTCGAGCAGCACACCCTTGACCGAATCGCGGTCCACCGCCACGGCCGGCAGCAACTTCACTTCCGGGTCCAGCCGCAGCGCAATGCGCATATCGTCAATTTCCCAGGCGTCTTCCATATCCTGCTTGTTGGCCGCCACCACATACGGGGTCGGGGCGTAGGCGCGGAAGGTCTCCAGAATCGCCCGCGCTTCCTTGAAAGTCTCGGGCCGGGTGCTGTCCACCATCACGATGAAGCCCAGCATGCCTTCCGAGAGGATTTCCCACATGAAGTCAAAGCGTTTCTGGCCCGGCGTACCAAACAGGTACAGCACCAGTTCGTCATCCACCGTGATGCGCCCAAAATCCATCGCCACGGTGGTTGATTCTTTGATTTTTTCTGCGTCCGAGGTTACCTTGCGTTCGGTCGAGACCACGTCAATTTCGCTGACGGTCTGGATGAACTCCGTTTTGCCGGAGTTGAACGGGCCGGTCACTACCATTTTGACTGGTTGCATAAGGCCGATTCCTTCGTACTGTCAGATTATTATAGTGAACGAATCCGCCCAATCAGGCGGTTAACCAGGTTCTTCTGCTCTTCTTTGTTCTTGCCGGGCATGGCCTTGTCAATGCCGGGCAGGGTTTGTTCCACGCCCTCCGGCCGTACCAGCTCCACCAGCCCGGCCTGCAAGAGGCCGTACACAATCCGCCGGATGTCCAGGTCGCCCATCTTGTTGGCTTTGGCAATCTGACCAATCGTGTTCTTGGGGTTGATGAAAGACACCACTTTCCATTCTTCCACACTCAAGTTGATATTCTTGAGGTTGACACCCGGCCGGTCAGTAAATTTCAGCGCCAGATCCAGGTTCGGCAGTTCATCCTTCAACTGCTCCCACTCGCGCATCCGGCGTGAGCCTTCAATAATGATGTTTTCCAGGTCGAGCCGCACGGGGATTTTATCGCCCGGCACGAGGATTTCGCTCTCAAAATGGAAGAAGCCCTCCACCCATGAGAACAGCTTCTGGATAATATCGACAAAGTGCGACTGCAAACTGGCAAGGATGTCATCCTGCGTGACATAACCGGAGTTAATCAGCAGCAACCCCAGTTCCTTGTCATTCATGGTGGCGGCCCGCGTCTTGAGCGTGCCATACTGCGCCGCCGAAATCACATTGGCCTTGTGCAGGATATGGCCCAGACCGCCATCTTCCTTATCCAACTGGGCGTAGGCCAGCTTGCCTTCACGAAAGGTAATCGTGGCGACTTCGCTGGGGCCTTCAATCACAAGTGAACCGGTCTTTTGGGCCAGGTTTACG
>CAZEQN010000106.1:0-9124 GCA_964514335.1 uncultured Anaerolineaceae bacterium | reverse complement strand
GGAGGGCAACATCGGCCTGTTGCGCGCCGTGCACAAGTTTGACGTGACGCGCGGTTTCAAGTTCAGTACCTACGCCACCTGGTGGATTCGCCAGGCCATCACTCGCAGCATTGCCGACCAGGCCCGCACCATTCGCATCCCCGTGCATCTGCTGGAATCCATCCAGCGCCTTATTCGCACCCAGCGCCAGCTCACCCAGACCCTCGGCCGCGACCCCAGCCGCGAAGAACTGGCGCTGGAGGCCGGTTTCCTCGACCCTGAAGATGCCCTGGCCATCAAGCGCGCGGTGGAAACCAACAGCCCACTCTCCAGCGACCTGCGCCGCAAGTGGACCAAAGCCACCGCCAAGGTCGAGCACACCCTGCGCACCGCCGAGGAGCCGATGTCGCTCGAAAGCCCGGTGGGCAGCGGCGATAACAGCCAGTTGGGCGATTTTATTGAAGATGATGAGGCTCTGGAACCGATGGACGCCGCCGCCCGCGAGATGCTGCGCGAGCAGGTGCAGAGCGCCCTGGCCGCCCTCACCGACCGCGAGCGCGAAGTCCTCGAACTGCGCTACGGCCTGATTGACGGCAAAGACCACACCCTGGAAGAAGTGGGGCAGTATTTCAAAGTGACCCGCGAGCGCATCCGTCAGATTGAAGCCAAGGCCCTGCGCAAACTGCGCCACCCCACCCGCAGCCGCGACCTGCGCGATTACCTGGGGTGACCGTCTTTCTAACCCCGCCAGCAACCCCTTTTTTCTCCATCTGAAGTTTGGATAACTTTTGTAGGGGTCGAGCTAACCTCGACCCCTACTGCATTAAACGGGATGTCGTGACAAGATGATGAATCCGCTTTTTAATGCAGATTGAAAATCTGGCTGGCTTTTGTGATTGCGGCGACCTGCGCCGCAACCTCCGGGTGGTTAAGCAAAAACACGCGGCCACGCCGCGCGCCTGTTCCCACATTTGCTTGCCTCACCCTGCTACTGAATTGCCCGTACCAACCCCAGTAAATAATCTGCCTCAATCCGCTCGGCGAGTTCGGCCGCGGCGGTCAGATGCTCCGCTCGCAATGGGTCGTTGCTGGGGGCAAAACGCCCCAGGTAGTAATGGGCGGCGGCCTGCTCGCGCGGCAGGTTCTTCTCGTGGGCGGACATCAGGGCGCGCTGCATGCTTTTGTGGGCCGGGCCGGGCTTGCCCTCCACGTGCAATAACCGACCCTGCCCGTGCCAGTAGGTCGGCATCGAAAATGAATACACTCGCCCCAGCCCCTTGATGGCCTTCAAGCCGCGCCGCACCCAGCCCAGCAGGGTTTCGCGGTCACCCTCGCCACTTTCCAGCAACGTCAGGCCGGCCTCCACTGCGCTACTCAAACCTACCCGTGAGGCGTAGTCAATCGTACTCACACCTTCCAGCGCTGCAATTGATTCGATTACCTGGGCCTGGGCGGTTTCGCAATTCCCCAGTTGCGTGTGCGCCACGGCGTTCATGCCGGCCGTGGCGGAGAGCATCACGGGTGAACTCAAATCGGAGTAGCGTGCGAACAGGTTTTCGACCTCGTTCAATTTGCTCAAGGCGGCTTCGCTGCGGCCGCGCACCAGGTCATAGTAGCTCTTCCAATGCAACGACCAGGTGATGTGAATCGGGTTCTGGGTCTGGCTGCCGAGTTCGTAGAGCAGGGCGGCGTACTCGTCGCCGCGCTCGGCCCGCCCCTGGAAATAGGCATTCAGGGACAGGAAGCTCAAGACCTCGGCCGCCTGGCGTTCATCACCCAGTTCCTGGCAGTAGGCATAGGCCGGTTCCAGCAGTTCATCCACCAGCGCCCACTGGGCCTCACCGCTCTGGCTGGCCGCAATCGCCACCGCGCTGCTGATGAAAACATCCGGCCGGTTGAAGCGACTTAACAAGCGCATGGCGCGCTGGCTGTAATCGCGCGCCAGCCCGCGCAACGGGATGAAGCTCGCCACTACGGACATCTGGGCGTAGGCATAGGCCAGTTCCGGCGAGTCGCCGGCGCGTTCCGCCAGGCTCAAATAATTGGTGGCGGTCAGCACGGTTTCCAGTTGGGAGTTGGTCAGGTAATACGGAATGCCCGCCAGGGCGTAAATGCGGGCGGTTTCCAGCAGGTACTCGCGTTTGGTTTCATCCATCCGGCGTGGCGTCCACACCCGCGCCGGCAGGAATTCATGTACGGCCTGACGGCCAAAGCGGTAGAGCAACCCGGCCACCAGCCCCGGCCCGGTGCGTGGCAACGGCCGGCCGCGCCCCTGCAGCGCTGCCGCAAAGTGCTGCTTGCTTTCCTCCAGCCGCCCCAGAGCGAGGGTGGCCTGCCCCATGCGCTTGTGCCAATCCGCCTGTCGTTCGTCGGCCACCCCAATCTGGCGGCCGATTTCCAGCGCCTGCTGGTAAAAACGCAGGGCTTCCTCGTTGGCGTAGTTCTTCAGGGACTGCCCGGCGGCTTTTTCCAGGTACTCGACGGCTTTGGGGGCCAGCTCGCGGTCCAGTTCTTCGGCAGCGGCGGCTCGCAGGTAGTGGTAGGCCAGCAGCGGGTAGTAGGGGGCCAGATCATCGGCGTGGGTGTTTTCCAGCCACTGGGCCAGGTCGCGGTGCAACTGCCGCCGCTGCGAGTACAGCATCAGGCCGTAGGTGACTTCATGGGTGATGGCATGCTTGAAGAGGTAGGCCATGTCCGGTTCCATGGAGGCTAGGGCGGTAAATGACAGTTGGCGCAGGGTGTTCAAATAATGGTTGAGGTTGGGTTTGTCGGCCTCAATTGGGTAGATGGCTTCCAGCGCCCGCACCAGAAACTCGCGCCCGATGACGCTAGCGACCTTGAGGGCCAGTTTTTCGGAGGGCGGCAGGCGGTCAATTCTGCTCGTGACAATGCCTTGCAACGTATCCGGCAGGGAGAGGGCGCTTAATTCCTGGTCGGTGCCGAGGCGGCAGGCGCCGTTTTCGGCCACCACCAGGCCGGTGTCGCGCAAGGCGAATAACAATTCCTCGCTGTAAAACGGATGTCCGGCGGCTTTGGACCAGATCAGGTCCACCAGCGCCACCGGAATTTGCTGCACGCCCAGCCGCTGGCGGATGAGGGCGGCCACATTCTCCGGGTTGAAGCTCTGCAAATCCAGCAGGCGCACGCGTTTATCGGCCAGCATGGCGGTGAATTCCGGCGGGGTGTTGTCCTCCGGCAGGGGGCGGGTGGAAAGTACCATCAGCAGGCCTTCCAACTCGCGGCTGACGCGCCGGATGAGCGCCCACGAGGCCGAGTCGAACCATTGCAAATCGTCAAACACCAGCAGCAAGGGCCGTTCCTGGGCTTTCTGGGCCAGTACTTCGGTGAGGATTTCGGCGATGTTGTTGCCGCGCACTTCGGCGCTCATGGCGGCGGTCAGGTCATTTTCCGGCAGGTCAATCGGCAGCACGATGTTCAGCAGGGCCGCCATCGGCAGCACATGCGGCAGGCGGCGTTCCAGGTAGGTGAGCACCTGGGCCTGCTGCACATCCCGCAGGCCGGCGCCGGTCAGTTCAGGCAGTACATCCAGTTCAAACACGCGCCGGATGACCTCGCGCCAGGCATGGTAGGGGCTGTTCTTGTCAATCGCATCCAGCGTGCCATAGTAACTGGAAACATTCAGGCGCTCGGACTGGCGGAAGAGGTCCTGCAACAGCCGTGATTTGCCGATGCCGGCTTCGCCGCGGATGATGATGGTCTGGGTTTCGCCGCCGCGCTGCAAGGCCTGCAACGCCTCGGCCAGCAGGGTGCGCTCGGTGTCGCGGCCAATCATCTCGCTGGCGTGCCGCACGGCATCCGTGCGCTCGGTCAGGGGGTGGTATACGGCCAGTTTCTCGGCTTTACCCTTGACCGACTGCTCGCCGAGGCTTTCAAACTCGACCTGCTCGCGAGCGGCATCGTAGGTGGCTTTGTCCACCAGGACGGGGATGCCGTGCGTTTTTTGCAGGCCGGTCTGGGTCTTGGCCAGGCTCATCAGTCGCGCCGAAAGGTTGACCACATCGCCAATCATGGTGTATTCGCGGCGGCGGTCGTTGCCCACCGAGCCGCAGAAGGTCAGGCCGGTGGTGATGCCGATGTACGACTCCACTCCCAGGCTGTTCAGTTCGCGGCGGATGCGGAGGGCGGCGCGCACGGCGCGGGTCGGGTCGTCTTCATGGGCGAAGGGCGGCAGGCCGAGGGCCGCCACCAGCGTGACGCCCTTGTCATCTACATTCAGTTTGTTGATGCTGCCTTCGTAGTAATACAGCGAGGTCTGCAACAGGCGGGCAACGTGCTGCCCGGCCTCCAGGCTGGCGGCGGCGTTGAGGCCCGGCAGGTTGATGAAGAGTACCGAAAGGCGGCGCAGTTCCGCCAGCCAGCCGCTCTGCCCGACCGAGAGACGGTCGTTAATTGCCCCGGGGATGTAGGCTTTCAGGCGCAGGGCGAGTTCTTCGCCCAGCGGCGGCAGTTGGGCCGGGGTGGCCAGCGGCAGGGTGGCGCTGATGCGCTCCAGCAGTTTGCCTTTGTGGCCGTTGGGGAATTCGACTTCTGTGCCGTGCACGCCATCGGCGGCGGCGACACAGGCCGCCGGGCCGAGCAGGACCTGCCCGGCGACGGCCAGGTCGTTGGCGATGCCGACTTCCACCAGCGGTTCGCCATCCATCAGGAATTCCCAGCGGCTGAAGACCCCGCCGATGTGAATGTGGCTGACGCTGCCGGCCGAAATGGCGATTTTTAGGGAGAGGCGCACGCCTTCGGCTTCGTAGTCATTGAGGGCGCGCTGAATCTGCTGGCCGCATACCGCCGCCCGCAGGGTGGCCGGGCGCAGGCTGGCGCCTTCGGCCGGCCACAGGGCGATCAGGGCATCGCCGGCGAACTTGACCACGTCGCCGCCGTTTTCCAAAATCAGGTCTATCAGTTTGCCGAAGTAGTTATTGAGCAGGTTGGCGAGGGTTTCGGCCCCGGCCGGGCCGCGTTGCGAGAGCAGGGTGGTGACTTCGGTAAAGCCGGAGATGTCGGCGAAGAGCACGGCTGCTGGAAAGGCTTCGGCCACCGGGCTGGTGATGGGCGCGGGGTCATGCACCACCCGCTGCAAAATCAGGTTGGGGACGTACGAGGCGAAGGTTTCGACGAGGGTTGGTTCAGTCATGGCGGCCGGACTGGCAGGCTGGTTTAACCCGCAAGTATATCAGAGCGGCCCGTTTGTGGCTGGCCGGTTTGGGATGGAGAGAATGGCGAGGTTAGGCTAACTCTCATTGCGAGCCCGAAGGACGAAGCAATCTACGTGCCGGCTCGGAGGTTGCTCCGGCGGGCTTTGCCCTCCTCGCAATGACAGATCAGACCACTTGTTAGCGTCTCCCTGCGAAGCATATAAACAGCCCGCGCACAGTACTCCACGCGGGCCGTTCGTATTTAATTACCAGTTACAAATTTCCAATTACTGCCTTTAGAACACAAACTTCCCGTTTTTGTACACCACTTCGCCGTCCACCAGGATTTCGGCATCCTTGCGCATGTCGCAAATCATGTCCCAGTGGATGCTGCTGGTGTTCTTGCTGCCGGTCTCCGGGTAGCCGGCGCCCAGCGCAATGTGGAACGACCCGCCGATTTTCTCATCGAACAGGATGTTGCCCGTGAATTTATCGATTTCAAAGTTGGTGCCGATGGCGAATTCGCCGAGGTAGCGGGCGCCTTTGTCGGTTTCCAGCATGCGCAGCAGGAATTCTTCGTTGGTTTTGGCCTTGGCGTTGAAGACCTGGCCGTCCACGAACTGCAACTCAATGCCTTCGACCGAGCGGCCCTGGGTGATGGCCGGGTAGGTGAAGCGCACCCAGCCCTTGACGGACTTCTCGACCGGGCCGGTGTAGATTTCGCCATCCGGCATGTTGTGTTCGCCAGCGGCGTTGATAAAGGTGCGCCCCTTGATCGAGAGGGTGAGGTCTACATTGGGGCCGCGCAGCACGACTTTGTCGTGGCCTTCAAAGCGTTCCACAATGCGCTTCTGGTCTTCCTCGACCTGCTTCCAGTAGGCAATCGGGTCTTTTTCATTGGCATGGGCGGCGCTGTAGACAAAGTCCTCGTACTGTTTGAGGCTCATGCCGGCATCCTTGGCGTAGCCCTCGGTGGGGAAGAGGGTGGTGACCCATTTGAACTGTTTGGCGGCGCCGCGGCGCATCTGCGATTCGAGGATGGGCTGGAGGGCTTTGCCGTGGTCGGCCTGGCGTTTGGGGTCTACGGTGCTTAAACTGCGGGTGTCCACCACCGAATGAATGCGGAAGCGGCTTTCGAACTGGTCGTAGGCCATCTGGCGGAAGATGGGGGTGTGCTTGATGGCCGCATCGCTGGCGTGTTCAAAGAACAGCTCCTGCTGGTGGGGCAGTTCGAGGGCCGGGTAGGGGATGCCGCCGCGCTGTAAGATGAGGGCGTACATCTCTTCGATGAGGGGGATGGCGGCGGTGGTGCCTTCCAGCAATACGCGGTCGCCTGCGGTGATTTTGGCGGAATGGTCTACCAGAATCTGGGCAAATTTCTGTACTCGGTTGTCTGCCAAGAGATTCTCCTGTGTGATTTTTGTCGCAATTGCAGATTATACCTGTAAGTGCCGTTGCGCGGCAAAATTCGGGCGGGTGCCGGTGCGGCAAAGCCGCACCTAAAGGAGTTCGCATCGGTGGCTGCGCCACCTCGAGGCGAACTCCACAACGCCCACAAGGGGCCAGGCTACGGTGGTTTATCCGCTGGTTGTGGACATTGGACATGCCCCCACCCCTCACCCCCCGGCCCCCACCCCCCGCCCTGTCCGCGGGGTGTCCGCGGTGCGTCCGGAAGGTGTCCGGAGGCGTCCACGAGAGCGGGGGGATATGACAAAACATATGACATACTGACACCCCGGTTTGAAATTTTGTCATATCGTGTCAACTATGTCCTATGTTTTTGTAAAGTGCTTGACGGCGGGGGATAGGTTTCTTGAACCGCAGCGGGCTGAAGCCCGCTTTCTGAACTGCGAGGGTCTGTGGCTTCACCACCCCCAGGGCGGGGCAGACAGGGCGTGATTGATTCTACTGGCAAGGCGGCGGGCTGGCGAGGGGAGGGGCGGGAATGTCAAGGGAGTGGGCGGGCGGGATAGCGGGACTAAAAAGCACGCCCACAAGCCTGCCCTGAGCGCAGTCGAAGGGGGGCTAGGCTACAGACTTGCACATGGGCCGAACTTCCATCCTCGCGTTTCTGGACAGTTGGTCTGCTCCCGGCGGGACAAATGACATTTTGCGTTTATCGCTTTTGCCGTATCATCGTTGTAAGGCATGTTCACGCCATGTCGTTGTCTCTATGTGGGTGGCTACCGAACGCGAAAGGATCACAATGACAGCCCCCGTTATTGAAGTCCGGGAATTCTGCAAGGCCTACGGCGATTATGTGGCCGTGGATGGAATCAGTTTTGAGGTGCGGCAGGGCGAAATCTTCGGCCTGCTGGGGCCTAACGGCGCCGGCAAGACCAGCACGCTGGAGTGCCTGGAAGGGCTGCGCGCGCCCAATGGCGGTACGCTGCGGGTGGCAGGGCTGGACCCGGCAGCAGACGCGCACAAACTGCGTAACGTCATCGGCGTACAACTCCAATCGTCGGGGCTGCCGGAAAGCATCACACCGGACGAGGCGATGCGGTTCTTCTGTGCCTACCACGGCACTCCACTGCGTTTTGACCTGCTGGACCGCATGGGGCTGGCCGAGAAGCGTAAGGCGCAGTTCTTCGAGCTTTCCACCGGGCAGCAGCGGCGGCTGGCGCTGGCGCTGGCCGTGGCGCACAACCCGCGGGCGGTGTTCCTGGATGAGCCGACCGCCGGATTGGACGTGGCGACGCGGGTCGAGCTGCACGAGTTGATGCACGAACTGAAAGCGGCGGGCACGACCATCATCCTGGCGACGCACGACATGGCGGAAGCCGAGCAGATGTCTGACCGAGTGGGAATCCTGTTGCGCGGTCAGTTGGTGAGCACCGGTACGCCGCTGGAAATCACCGCCACCGGCGCAGGGCTGACGAAAATCTCGGCGCGCACGCAGAACAACTGCCTGGCGGGGCACGACGGGGGCTTGCCGGCGGTGAGCCGCCACGTGTTCAAGGACGAGTACGACATCTACTTCAGCACGGACATCGGGCCGACGGTGTCGGCGCTAATCGGCTACATCGAAGCGCAGGGGGATACGCTGATTGACCTGCGGGTGGAACGCCCCTCGCTGGAAGACCGCTTCATCGAAATCACGGGCACCGGAGGCCAGGCATGAACGCGTTCATCCATCACTTTTCGTTTGAGTTCCGCACCGGCATCCGCAACAAGCAGTTGCTGATGATGAATTACCTGTTCCCACTGGGCTTCTACCTGCTGATGGGCTTCGTGATGGCGGAAATCAACCCGCTGTTCCGCGAGGACATCATTCCGGCGATGGTGGTGTTCGGCATTTTGGCGGCCACACTGTTGGGCATCCCCGACCCGCTGGTGAACGCCCGCGAGAACGGCATTTTCCGCAGTTACAAAATTAATGGCGTGCCGTCGCTATCCATCCTCGTCATCCCGGTGTTGACGGTCGCTCTGCATCTCGCAATTGTGGCCGGCATCATCACTGTCACCGCCCCGCTGCTGTTTGATGCGCCGCTGCCGCAGAATTGGCTGAACTTCGTGCTCATCACCGCCAGCATGGCGCTGGCGTGCGCTGGCTTAAGCGTGCTGATTGGCGTAGTGTCGCCTAGTTCACGCATGACGGTGCTTTGGTCGCAACTGGTGTTCGTGCCTTCCATGATTCTGGGCGGGCTGATGCTACCGTACACGATGCTGCCGGGTGCCGCGCAGAAACTGGCGCAACTGCTGCCGGCCACGCAGGCGATGAACGCTTACAACGGGCTGGCGATGGGCAAAACCGCGGCGTTCTCGCCGTGGGGGTCGGTGGCGATGCTGACGGTCGGGGGGCTGGTGGCGTTTGCGCTGGCGGTGTACCTGTTCAGTTGGGACAGCCGCAACGCCGCGCGCCGAGGCCACCCCTTGCTGGCGCTGCTGGCACTGTTGCCGTATGGGCTGGGGATATTCTTGCTGGCGGGGTAAGCAGGCGGGGGGATATGACAAAACATATGACATACTGACACCCCGGTTTGAAATTTTGT
>CAZEQN010000105.1:0-9134 GCA_964514335.1 uncultured Anaerolineaceae bacterium | reverse complement strand
CGCTGGAAGGCGAAGCCATTCCCCTTACCTTGAGCATTGGCCTGACCGCCTTAAAAGAAAACGATACCCGTGCCAGCCTGCTCCAGCGCGCCGATGAAGCCATGTACCAGGCCAAACAGCAGCGCAATCACGTTACTCTGCACTAACAAAAAAGACCCGCTACGGCGGGTCTTTTTGAAGGCAATCAGGCTAAAAACCAATACTGTCAGTAATAATCAGGAAGAACGAACCCAGGATGCACACCATCATAAACAGCATGCCCGCCAGCACCATCCGCTGGGCGGCTGTCATGCCGAACAGCCCGCGCCCGCCCGAACTGCGCCGCGCCTTACGCGCCGGCTTGGCGGCTACCGGTGCATCTTCATCCCCAAAGGGTGGCTCGTCGCTTAATTCGGACTCTAAATCATCCAGAAAACTTGCAGAATCATCCAGCATCATCAACCTCCAGACTATTAAATCAGTGTAGCCTATTTCGGGCGGGTGTCAACTTCAGGCCGCAACCGAATCTCACCCGCCGCCGCCAGTCGCTGTTCGCCCCTCGGCCCCACCAGCCGCAGGCGGCCATCCTCGGCCAGCCCCGCCAGCGTGCCGTGCAATTCCTCCAGCCCGCTGGTGACCCGTACCGGCTGACCGCGGTAAGCCAGCCGCGCCTCCCATGCCGCAATGAATTCCGGCTGGGCCAGCCGCGGCCGCCAGTACAGCAGGCGCTCCAGTACCGCCGTAAGAGTCTGCGGGGCAGGGGCGGGCTGCCGCGCCTCGGCTGCCACGCAGGTAGCTGGCAGCGCCAGTAAATCCAGCGGCGGCACGGCCCCTGACGTGAGATTAATCCCAATCCCGAGCACAATCCATGCCAATTCGCCCCCCAGCCATTCGGCCTCCGCCAGCACCCCGCAGACCTTGCGGCCGTTCAGCAGCACATCATTCGGCCATTTAATCTCCGGTTGCAGGCCATACAACGTTTCCAGCCCTTCGGCCACCGCCAGCGCCCCCAGCCCCGCCACGCGGGCCGGGTCGGCCTGGGGCAGACCTTCCGGCCGCAACAGCAGGCTGAAGGCCAGCGCCGAACCGGGCGGGGTGAACCACGTCCGGCCGCTGCGGCCGCGCCCGGCGGTCTGCTCATCCGCCACCGCCAGCGAGAGGTCTGGCGCGCCAGCCGCCGCCCAGGTGGCGGCGACATCGTTGGTTGAGCCAATGGTCGCGAAATACTCCCACCGCCCCAGCGGCAGGTCCGCCAGCGCCTGTTCCAGTGTGTTTTCATCCATTCTGTGCATAGCCGCATTCTAGCACGGCCGTATGGGATATTAAGCGGAGGCGAGGCTTTAGCCGAGCGCCGCCCCAGGAATTTTCCACTTCGTGGTAGTTGTTTTGGCCCGCCTGCTATTCTCCAATCACCAATAACCAATCACCAATAACCAATAACTATTCACCAGTTACCAGTTACCAATTACTGCCTCTACTTCGCGCCCTACTCAAAAACGCCGCTTTGTGCTACACTCCTGCGTCGCAGTCTGCCACGGCAGATTGCCTGAAAACTACCGCTCCCGACCCCTCCTCCGGCGTTGGGGGCAATCCCATGGAAAGGAGGAAAACCCATGCGTCATTACGAAGTTGCTTTTATTCTGCATCCCGATCTCGAAGAAACCGCAACCAAAGATGTGATTGAAAAAGTCCAGGGCTGGATTAAAGATTCCGGCGGGACCATTCACAAGGTGGATTTCTGGGGCAAGCGCAAGCTCGCCTATGAAATTCGCAAACAGCGCGAAGGCCAGTACGTCTTCATCTACGGTGAATTCGATACCAGCCTGTGCAGTGAACTCGAACGTAACCTGGGCCTGCAGGAATCGGTGATGCGCTTTATGCTCTCCGCCGAAGAATCTGCCCCGGCCGCGGCCTGAACACCCCAGCCTACCCTGTGAGCCGCACCTGCCCTGAAGCCTGAAAAGGAGCTCTCATGAGCAGAGGACTGAACAAAGTCATGTTAATCGGCCACCTCGGCCGCGACCCGGAAATGCGCTACACGCCCTCCGGCCGACCAGTGACGACCTTCAGCGTGGCCACCACCCGCAACTGGAACACCGCCGATGGCGAACGCCGCCAGCAAACCGAGTGGTTCAACATTGTGGCGTGGGGCAGCCTGGCCGAGATTTGCAAGGAATTCCTCATCAAAGGCCAGCAGGTCTACATTGAAGGTCGCCTGCAAACCCGGCGCTGGAAAGCCGAAGACGGCAGCGAGCGCCACACCACCGAGATTGTCGCCCGTGAAATGGTGATGCTCGGTAAACGCAAACAACGCGCCAATGGCGAGGACGACCCCGAAGAAGAAGATGCTTTCTCGCTTGAGGAAGACAACGACTCGGACGATGACTTTCCGTTTTAGCGGTTCACAGAACCGTCTGATGAATAAGGAGCAAGACCATGAGTGACAACGAACAAGGCGGCCGCGAGGGCGGTCGCGAAGGTGGCCGTGAAGGCGGCCGCGGGGGCAGCGGCGGCGGGCGGCGTTTCTACTCCCGCCCGCGCGTGTGCGTCTTCTGTGGCGATAAAAGCCTGACGGTGAACTACAAGAACATCCAGCAGTTGCGTTCTTTCATCAACCAGGAAGGCAAAATTCGCCCGCGCCGCCAGACTGGCGCCTGCGCCAAGCACCAGCGCGCCGTGGCCGCCGCCGTCAAGCGGGCGCGCCACATGGCCCTGATGCCGTTTGTCGGCGAGACGCTCTCCTAGACACTGCCCCAAAATCCGTACCGGGCGCCGGGTGTATGAATCCGGCGGCCCGGTCTTTTTGAAGGAAGACGATGCCAACAAAACAAGAAAAATCCTCCCAGCGGTTGGGGCGTATGGGGCGCGTGGAGCGCGAACAGCGCCTGAACCGCATCCTCTCCATCAGCCTGTACAGCGTGCTGGCGGCCGTCATCCTGCTGGTTGTCGGCGGTTTTGTCTTGGAGCGTTACATTCGCCCTGGCCAGCCGGTGGCTAAAGTCAACGGGGTTGAAATCAGCACCGAGGCTTTTCAGAAGCGCGCCCGCTTCACCCGCCGCTTTTACGTTCAGCAGTATTTGAGCCTCTACCAGTTCCTCACCTCCGGCGTGGTGGACCCCACCTTCGCCACCCAGTACCAGCAGCAGCTACTTCAACTGCAGTTCCTGCTGGAACCAGAATCGGTCGGCCAGCAAACGCTGGACGACCTGATTGAAGGCGAACTGGTGCGCCAGGCGGCTGAAGAGATGGGCATTACCGTCTCGCCCGCCGAGCTGGATGCCGCCGTGCTGGAGCTGTTCTTCAGTTATTACCCCGAGGGCCAGCCCACCGCCACCATCACCCCCACCACGGCCCCCACCAGCACCCTGTCTGCGCTCCAGCAGGCGTTGGTAACTCTCACGCCCACTTCGGCGATTCCCACCGCTACCGAAGCGCCGCTGGAACCGACCGCCACCACCTTTGCCTTCCCGACTCCCACAATTCAGAGTACGGAGGCTTTTGGCACCGAGTATCAAACTCAAATTGAGCTACTCGCTACCGATGTCCAGTGGAGTGAACAGGATTTGCGTGACTATGCCGAAGTCCTCCTGCTGCGCGACAAGGTCAAGGCCGCCATTGTGGGCGACCTGCCCCGCAGCCAGGAGCAGGTCTGGGCGCGCCACATTCTGGTGGCTGACCTGGCGACCGCTGAAGAAGTACTGGAACGACTGAACAGCGGAGAAGACTGGGCCGCCCTTGCCCTTGAGTACTCGCAGGATACCGGCAATGCCACCCGCGGCGGCGACCTCGGCTGGTTCTACCAGCAGCAAATGGTCTCCGCTTTCGGTGATGCCGCCTTTGCGCTGGAAATTGGCGATGTCAGCGAGCCGGTAGAAACCGAGTTCGGTTTCCATATTATTCAGGTTCTTGGGCATGAAGACCGCCCGCTGGATAATGACGCCTACCAGGAGTACCTGGACCTGGCCTTCACCGAATGGCTGCAAACCCGCCGCGATGCCGCCGAAGTAGAAGAGTTTGACTACTGGCGCGACCGCGTCCCCACCGAGCCGAGCATCCCGCTGGGCGCCCGGATAAACTAACCCCCCGTTTCATACAAAAACCCCGCAGTCATCACTGCGGGGTTTTTCTGTTCTGTACTAACCGGTAGTGGAGCGGCATGCTTCGCCGCGTAAAAATCTTGTCATCCCGAGCCACGCGAGGGATCCCGGCGCGGCCTGTATTTCAGACTGCGGGTTGGAAAACAGCCTTCCCCACAATCGCTTGACACGGCACGCAGAACTCGTTACTCCGCCGGGATAATCAACCAGCACAGCAGGTACAACCCGATGCCGGGCACGCCGCCGGGGATGAACGCCAGCACGAACGCCAGCCGGAACCACAGCGCGTTGATGCCGAAGAATTCACCCAGGCCGCCACACACCCCGGCCAGATGCCGGTTGCGGCGCGAACGACGAAGTTTACGACCAGTAGTGTCCATTTCAAAACCATCCTTTCCTCGTTGGTTATTCAATAGATAATACGAGCAAAGGACGCTGTTGTTGCATACAGGAAAATAGGATATTTGGCCCCCTCCGAAATCTGTAGGGGCGATGCACGCATCGCCCAGTTAGAAACTCCCCTCGTTACGCGTACGTCTCGTCCACCTGGTCCAGCCGCAATGAAATCGACTGGCTGGTGGTGTCGCGCCCCATCGTAATCCCATAAATCACTTCGGCGGCCTGCACCGTACTGCGATTGTGGGTAATCAACACAAACTGCGTTTGCAGGCTCAACTCCTGCAGCAACTCCCGCAGGCGCTCCACATTGGCCTCGTCCAGGGCTGCATCCACCTCATCCATCACGCAGAACGGGGTCGGCGAAGCCTTAAGCAGCGCGAACACCAGCGCCGCCGCCGTCAGGCTGCGCTCGCCGCCGGAGAGCAGCGCCAGCCGTTGCATGCGCTTGCCCGGCAGGCGCGCTTCAATATCAATCCCAATGTCGGTCGCGTCTTCGCTTTCGGTCAGCAGCAGGCGCGCCTGCCCGCCGGGGAACAGCCGCGCAAAAATCTCGCGGAACTCGGCCGCCACCGTATCAAACGTCTTGCGGAACTCGCGGTCCATCAGGCCATCCAGTTCGGCAATCACGGCCGTAATGTCCTCTTCGGCCTGGTGCAGGTCATCCACCTGAATCACCATCGATTCATAACGTTCCTTGACCTGCTTGTACTCGCTCTGCGCATCCGGGTTGACCGCCCCCATGCGCCGCAGCTGCATCCGTTGTTGCTTGAGCCGTTCTTCCAGGTCGGGGGCGATGGCATGTATGACCGGCAGGCGTTCCACCATCTCACCCAGCGGCAGGGGAGTGGGGCCGGAGACTTCCTTTTCATAAGTGAAGTCCACCAACCCGAAGTCGTCTTCAATCCGGCGGCGCAGGCTGTCCAGCGCTTCCTGGCGGCGGGCCAGCGTAATCTGGGCCTGGGCGTGGCCGCGTTCGGCGTTGTTAAGCGCCTGGCGCGCTTCGGCCTCGGTGGTTTCCAGCCCGGCCTGCTGGTTCTCCGCCGCCCGCAGTTCTTCTTCGGCCGGGTCAATCAGTTCCTGCAGGGCGCGCAGTTCGCCGCCAATGCCGCCTTCGGCATTGCGCATATCCGTAACCGTAGTTCGCAGGGCGGCCAGCTGGTTCTGGATTTCGGTTTCGCTGCTCAGCAGGCTGCTCGCCTGGCTCTGGGCGCGTTCATGCGCCAGCTGGCGTTCGGCCCGCGCCGCTTCGGCATCGGCCAGGGCGCGCCGGCTGACGGCCACCTGGGTTTCCCAGTGCTGCACTTGCGTTTGTTGCTCATCCAGCGTCAGACCCGCCAGTTCATTGGTGCGGGCGCGCTGCGCTTCCAAAGCCTGCGCGGCGTTTTCGGCCAGCTCGGCGGCTTCGCGGTTGAGGGTTTCAATCTGGCTGGCGGCCTGGCTCAATTCCTGGGCCAGCGCGTCGCGGCGGCTGTGCTGCCATTCCAGTTGGCGCTGGGTGCTATCGCGCCCCAGCACCGCTTGCTGGTGGGCACGGCTGGCCTGTTCGCTGGCGCGGCGCGCATCGCGCAGGTCGCTTTCGGCCGCCGTCAGTTCCGCTTCGGCTGCCGTCTGGCGTTTCGCCAGATCTTGCAGCGCCGCATTGGCGGCCGTTTGGGCCTGCTGGTTGGCGGCCAGAGTGTCCTGCAATTCCTGCCGTTCACGCGGTCGCCGCAGGGTGGCCGCGTTGCTCTCGGTATCCACCACGATTGCCCCGCCCGCCGCAAATACTTCGCCCCGCAGGGTGACGATCTGCACCCCGGCCGGTTGGCCGGCCAGCAGGCGGCGGGCGGTCTTGCGGTCGCGCGCAAGTAGCGTGCGGCCCAGCAGCAGGTCCAGCGCCGGGCGCAGTTCGGGCGGCGCGCTCACCAGACTGGCCGCCACGCCGAGGCAGTCCGCGTCGGCCGGGGCTTTAAGTGGGGCAGGGGGCGTGAGGGCCTGCAACGGCAGCAGCGCCGCCCGCGCCGGTTCCAACTCCAGCAGGGCCAGGGCGGCATCGCTGGCGCTGTTGCCCTGCACCACCACGGCGTCCACATATTGCCCCAGAGCCGCCGCAATCGCCGTCTCGTACTCGGTGGGGACATTCAGGTAACTGCTCAAGGCGCCCTGCGCTCCGGCCAGTTCGCCGCGCCGGGCGGCTTCCAGCAGGTTCTTGGCCCCGCTGGCGTAGCCGCTTAAGCTGTTTTCGGCCTGCACCAGCACATCCAGCTGGGCTTGCAGGCGGGCCTGTTCGGCTTCGAGGCGGGCGCGCCCCTGCTGGGCGGCTGCCCGCTCGGCTTCGAGTTGTTTGAGGGTGGCGCGGGCCGCTTCCAGGCGTTGCTCGGCCTGGCTCTGGGCCGCTTCGGTCGCCGCCTGCTGTTGCTGGGCCGCTTGCAAGGCATCTTCGGCCGTTTGCCGGGCGCTTTCGGCCGCTGCCACATCTGCCGCTACCGCCGCCTGGGCTTCGCCCTGCTTTTCCAGGCGGCTGGTCAGGTCGGTTTTCAGGGTCGCCAGTTCGATTTTGCGGGTGTTCAGGGCTTCCAGCCGGGTGCGGGCGGCGGCCAGTTCGGCTTCCAGCGCGACGCGCTGACTCTGCCGCGCCGCCAGGGCAGCCTTGGCAGCTTCGGCCTGCGCTTCGGCATCCGCCGCGTCCGCTTCCAGCCGGGCGGCCTTTACTTCGGCTTCCTGCAGGCGCTCGCGTTCCAGCGCCAGTTCGTGTTGCCGTTGGGTGAGGTCACTGGCGAGGCGTGCCTGCTGTTCGCGCAGGGCGCGCTGGCGTTCATCGCTGACCGCCAGTTCACGCGTGGTGGCTTCACGGCGGGTGTGCAGTTCGGCCAGTTGGCGGTGCCACGAGCCGAGGCGGGCGCGCAGCCCGTTGAGGCGGTCGCGCACGTCCGTCAGCCCGCGGTCCAGTTCGGTCTGGCGGGCGCGGGCGGTTGCCAGCGTTTTTTCCTGCTGGCTGGCATAGGTCAACCCGTCCAGATACTCCTGCTGAGCGCGGTGCCAGTGGTAGCCGTACCACTCGCGCAGGATGACGCGCAGGTCCGTACGCACCTGTTCATACTCGCCGGCGCGCTGGGCCTGCCGTTCCAGGCTTCGCAGGCGCGGCGCCAGTTCGGCCAGGATGTCCTGCACCCGTTCCAGGTTGCGTTTGGTGGCATCCAGCCGCCGCAGGGCCTGTTCGCGCCGCTGGCGGTACAGGCTGATGCCGGCCGCTTCTTCAAACAATGCCCGGCGGTCTTCGGCTTTCAAAGACAGGGCTGCATCCACCATGCCCTGCCCGATGACGGTATACGTCCGTTCGGCCAGCCCGGAGCGCGCCAGCAGTTCAGACACATCCCGCAGGCGCACTTTCTGGCCGTTGATCAGGTACTCGTTCTGCCCGTCGCGGTAGGCGCGCCGGGTAATGGACACTTCCGAGAAGTCAATCGGCAGCCAGCCCTCGGCGTTATCAAAGGTCACGGTGGCCGAAGCCATCCCGGCCCGTGCCCGCGTTTCCGAGCCGGAGAAAATCATATCGTCCGTTTTGCGGCCGCGCATCAGGCCGTAGGCCTGCTCGCCCAGCACCCAGCGCAAGGCATCCGCGATGTTGGACTTGCCGGACCCGTTCGGGCCGACCACCGCCGTAATTCGCTCGGCGAATTCCAACCGGGTTTTGCTGGCAAAGGTCTTGTAACCGACCAGTTCCAGAGATTTAAGGCGCGCCGGGCTCATGGGTTTGGGTTATTCTCCGAGGCTTTCAAGGGCCATCTGGGCGGCCATTTTGCTGGCGCTCTGCTTGCTGCTGCCGCGGCCCTGGCCGCGGACTTCATGATTTACCACGACTTCGACCACGAATTCTTTCTCATGGTCCGGGCCGATTTCTGCCACAATCCGGTACAGCGGCGGCCGGTAGCCCTGCCCCTGCGCCCACTCCTGCAGGCGGCTCTTGGGGTCAAACTCCTGCCCGTTGCGCCGGATGTGCGCCACGGTGGTTTCCAGCAGGTCGGCCATAAAGGTTTCCACCGCTGGCACCCCGGCATCCAGATACAGCGCTCCGATGATGGCTTCAAAGGCCGCGCACAGCATCGCCTGGCGTTTGCGTCCGCCGCTGTCTTCTTCGCCGCGCCCCAGCCGGATGGCGCGCCCCAACTCCACCTGGGCGGCAAATTCGGCCAGCGCTTCCGTGCGTACCAGCGCCGCCCGCAGCCGGGTCAGTTCGCCTTCGGCCATTTCCGGAAAGCGGTTGTACAGCCATGCCCCGACCACAAAATCCAGGACGGCATCGCCCAGGAATTCCAGCCGTTCATTGTCTTCAATCGCTTCGGGGTGTTCGTTCAGGTAGGAGCGGTGGGTGAGCGCCCGCCCCAGCAGTAACTGGTTCTTAAACGCCAGCTTCAGCCGTGCGGCAAATTCCTGGGGCGTTTCCAGCGCCAGGTTTCCCTGATTGGCATCCATCGTTCAGCCTCCGGGGAACTCAGGGAGCGCCAGCCGCCCCACAAAGCGGGGTCGGGAGGCTGGCGGCCCATCAGTTCAAAGTGGGTGTACAGGCAGGTATTGTATCAGAGCCGCCCCCCGGCGTGTCTTAAAGAATGGGGAGGGGCGGGGATACAAGTAAACAAGTAAACAAGTAAACAAGTAAACAAGTAAACAAGTAAACAAGTA
>CAZEQN010000104.1:3265-9143 GCA_964514335.1 uncultured Anaerolineaceae bacterium | reverse complement strand
GACTGACCAGGAACAAGACCTGCAAACCCGCGAAGCGCGTGAACTGGAGCGCCAGCTCACCACGCCGCGCTCGCTGCTGGCGATTGACGTGGGGGCGGTGAACACGCGCGCCCTGCTGTTTGATGCGGTCGAAGGCCGCTACCGCTTTCTGGCGGCCGGTGTGGCGCCGACCACGGCCGGCGCGCCGATGTTTGACGCCAGCGAAGGCGTGCGGCATGCGCTGGACACCCTGCAGGCGATTTCGGGCCGGGTGCTGACCGGCTCCGAGGAGCAGCTCATCATCCCCAGCACGAGGGATGGCTCGGGGGCGGATAACCTGGCCTCGACTTTATCTGGCGCGCCGCCGCTTAAGGCGGTGGCGGTCGGCCTGCTGGAACGGGTGTCTTTGGAAAGCGCCCTGAACCTGCTGGGCACGAGTTATGTGAATGTGGTTGAAACCATCAGCTTGAGCAAGCGCCGCCGGATTGAAGAGCAGATTAACGCCATTGTGAAACAACGGCCAGATTTAGTGGTGATTGCAGGCGGCACGGATGGCGGGGCCAACCGCTCGGTGCTGAACCTGGTGAACGCCCTCGGCATGGCGATTTCGCTGCTGCCGGCCGGGCAACGGCCGGACATCATCTTTGCGGGCAACCGCGAACTGGCGGCGCGGGTCAAGGGCTTTCTGGAAGAGATGACGGCCGTGTACGTTACGGATAACCTGCGCCCGGCGCTGGCGGAAGAACACCTCGGCCCGGCTGAAACGCTGCTGACCGACATCTTCCGGCGGCGGCATGCCAGCCGGATTCTGGGGCTGAATGAACTGAATACCTGGTCGGGCGGCAACCTGCAACCGACCGCCATGTCTCTGGGGCGGATTGCGCGCTTCTTGAGCCTGTTGCAGGCCAAGAGCGCCCCGGCGGCGCTGGCGGTGGATGTGGGCGCATCCTCCACGATTGTGGCGGCGGCCTTTCAAGGCGACCTGCGTCTGCGCACATTTGCCGGGCTGGGGGTGGGCGAAGGCCTGAAAACAATCCTCGAAAAATGCCAGTTGGAACAGATTACGCGCTGGCTGCCGCTGGAAATTGACCCCGGCTATGTGCTGGATTACATCCAGAACAAAACCCTTTACCCGGCGACCCTGCCGGCCGAGCGCGAGGATTTGGCGATTGAGCAGGCCCTGGCACGCGAGGCCATCCGGCTGGCGCTGGGGGCGGCCAGCGGGCGCTTCCCGCGCAATGCCCGCCGTCTGCACCCCGAGCTACTGCCGGTCTTTGACCCGATTCTGGTCAGCGGGGCGGTGGTGGCGCAGGCCCCGGCGCTCTCGCAGAGTTTGTTGATGATTCTGGATGCGCTGGAGCCAACCGGCATTCAACAGATTATTCTGGACAAGAACAACCTCGCCCCGGCGCTCGGAGCGGCGGCGCCAGTCAACCCGGCCCTCGTCACCCAATTGCTGCTCGACCCGATTTCGTTCCTCAACCTGGGCTATGTGATTGCGCCGGTGGTGGATGCCAAACCCGGGGCGCAGGCGCTGCGGATTCGCATCCGCTATGAAACCGGCCACAGCAACACGGTGGATATCGCCATGGGCGACCTGACGCTGATTCCGCTGCCGGCCGGGCGTAAGGCCAAACTGGAGATTGACTGCTTTCACCGGGCGGATGTGGGGGCCGGCCCGGGCCGCAGCCTGAAAGTGGAACGGGCGATTGTGGGCGGGCCGTTTGGGGTGGTGGTGGATGCGCGCGGCCGGCCGCTGCACCTGCCCACCAACGCCGCTGAACGGCTGGAAACCCTGCGCCGCTGGCACCACGCGCTGAACCGCTAATTCCTTATGCGAATGGCACATACTTTGCACCTACAGGAGCGATGACCATGCTAGCGCCCGTTACACATGTGACTGCCCTTGCCCGCATCCGCCGCCGCCGAATGCTACCGGTGCCGGGGGTGGTGAAGGTGCGCGCCGGGCAAACCGTGGCCGCGACCGATGTGGTGGCGGAGGCGATTGCGGCTCCGGAATACGCGGTGCTGGATATCGCCCGGATTCTGGGCGTGGCGCCGGAAAAGGCCAAACAGTTTTTGCAGCGCCAGGTGGGCGATACGCTGGCGCGCGGCGACCTGGTGGCCAAGCGCGGCATGGGACGCGAGGCTTTGAGTACCGCCGATGGCCGGATTGCCGCCATCAGCAACGGCCAGGTGCTGATTGAAGTGCGCAGCAAACCGCTGCAATTGCAGGCCGGCATGCCGGGCGTGGTGGCGGAAGTGACCGCGGATTATGGCGTAACGATAGAAAGCGTGGGCGCCTGGGTGCAGGGCGTGTGGGGCAACGGCCTGATTAACAGCGGGGCGCTGGCGGTGCTGGCCGAAGGGCCGGATGACCGCTTTACGACTGACAAACTCGACCCCAGCCAGCGTGGCACGGTGATGCTGGGCGGCTATTGCGCTGACCGCAAAACGCTGGAGAATGCCGTGGAATTGCAATTGCGCGGCCTGATTTTGGGCAGCCTGGCGACGGCCCTGATTCCGCTGGCGAAGCGCATGCCCTACCCGATTCTGGTGCTGGAGGGTTTTGGTAAATTGCCGATTAATGCGGTTGCCTTCAAGCTGCTTTCCACGAATGCCGGGCGCGAAATTTCGGTGGATGCCGAGCCATTTGACCGCTTTACCGGCGAACGGCCGGAAGCGGTGATTGGCCTGCCTTCGGGTGGCTCGCCGCCCATCCCACTCGACCTGGAAATCTTCCGGGTGGGGCAGCGGGTGCGGCTGAACAAAGCCCCGCGCGCCTCGGCGGCGGGGGTGATTAAGTCCTTGCCGGCCGGCCTGGAACGCTTCCCCAGCGGGTTGCGCGCCCCGGCGGCCGAGGTGGAAGTGGAAGGAAATGAAACGTTGATGGTTCCGCTGGCGAATATCGACGTTATAGGGTAAAACTAGAAACAGGCTCCGGACGGCAGTCCGCGGCTGGTTTAAGGAGAGCACGTATGCTTGACGACCTGGATTTTGAAGACACTCCGGAAGACGAAGGCCCACCCCCCGAAGATGGCGGCGGTTCCAACCGTACGTTTATCATGCTGGCGGCGGGCATTGGCGGGTTCATGGTCCTGGCCGTCATCTGTATGGTGGTGTATGTGATGTTCTTCCGCCAGCAGACCCCGGCCGCCGATGACCCGGCCGTGCTGACGGCCGAAGCCCAAAATGCCCAGATTGCCCAATCGCTGACGCAAACGGCGGTGGCGGCTTCGTTCTCGCCCACGCCTTCCAACACGGCTCCGCCGACTGCCACCCAGGCCCCCAGCAGCACGCCGGGCGGACTGGCGGTTTCTGAAACGCCGAGCGGCGCCGGCGGCGGGGGCGATGGCCCCACGCCCGACCCGCGCACGGCCACCGTGCAGGCCCTGCTGACGCAGGCCTCGGTGGCGCAAACCCAGGCGGCCAGCAATGTGCTGACGGTTACGCCCACGGCCACGGCGGTGAGTTCGCTGCCGGATACCGGCCTGCTGGATGATGTTGGTTTGCCGTTCCTGGCGGGGCTGACGGTGCTGCTGTTGGTGGTGATTTTTGGGGCGCGCCGCCTGCGGGAGGCCAACGGTTAGAGTTATTGTAGTGAAGTCAAAGGCGCTCTCCATATGGAGGGCGCCTTTTTGGTTAAGCGGTGGGTGGCTCTTAGAAGTTATTCAAAAGGCTCTTTCAAGTTGCACTATTGCCAGTGAAGGGTTGCGAATCGGGATTGTTTTCCAGTGAGCCGGTCTGAAAGAAGGGTGGTGGCCGCGATCCCTCGCTTGGCCGAGCGCTGCTGCGCAGCGTCGGCTTGCTCGGGATGACAAAAATTGTGGGGAGAGATGTCTGCAACAGAGCACTTTCAAGTTTTTAATTTACTCGCGCTGGCTTACCCGGAATGACAAACAAAAGAGGTGAGAAATTAGATGCAATGAAAATTTTGTCATGCTGAGCGCAGCGAAGCATCCCGAACGAGATTATTTTTTGGGCATGCTTGAAGGAAATTCAAGATTTACGCCCACGAGGGGCCAGGCTACGGATGGCATCAGCCTTTATCCACCAGATAGACCAGTTCGCCGGTGATACTTAATTGCTGGACCAGCCAGCCCTCGGCGGCGGCGAGGGCCTCAAAGCGGGCGGCGTAGTTGGCGGGCATGCCTTTGGCGCGCCCGCCCAGGCTGGCGACCGGAAACGACACAATCAGGCGCGGGGCATTGAGGGCGCGTAAGAGGGTGCGCCCGGCCTCTTTATCCACCTGCTCCAGGCAGGGCAGGGTTTTGAAGACAAAGGCCACATCTACGGCGGTGTCCGGGGGGCGGGCGAGCACATCGGCAGCCCAGATGCGGCCGGGGCGGCCGAGGCGGGCGCGGAAGTCATCGCAAAATTCGGTCATATCGGTGTAGATGTCCACGCCGTGATACGTGAGGTCGGGCGGCAGCCAGGGCAGGGTCAGCGGGTTCAGGCCGCAGGCCACATCCAGCACGGATGTCACCGGGCCGAGGGCGGCGAAAATGACGGCGTAGAACTCGTCCAAAATGGGCAGGCGTTCGCGGCTGCTGGCATGAGCGGCGAGGATGGCGCGGCACTCGCTTTGCAGGGCGGCCGGGTCAGGCAGGGCGGCGGCAAGGCGGGCGGCCCAAGCGGGGTAATCCATGCGGCCGCCGAGGTAGGCCCCGCCGACCTGATGCAGTTTGTTACGGGTGGCTTTGAGGGCTTCTTTGGGGCTGCGGCCCTTGGCCAGTTCGGCGGCGCCCAGACGGCGCACCAGTTCCGGCACGATGGCGGCGTATTTGGGGCCAGCCAGCACGGCGGCGGTCAGGTCATCCAGCGGGTCAGGCATCTTGGCGCAGGCGCGCTTCCAGCAGGGTCATGAAGCGCTGGTTATGGAGGGTGGCAAAGCGCGGGAAGAGATGGTCATCGATTTTGAAGAGATGGTGAAGGAAACCGGCCGAATAGCGGGTGCAGGCGGGGCAGTCGCAGAACTCCGAGAGCGGCCCGGTGGCGCGGATGTGTTTTTCATCCTGCATGTAGAGGGTGCGGAACCATTTGCCACCTGTGCCAGCCGCTTCGGTGAAGGTGTACAGGCGGCCGCGGCGGGCATCCCGCGTCGGCAGGGCGCTGTCAAAGGTCTGGTAGCCGAGCGCCCAGCCGCGGGCGATGTTCTCCGGGTGGCCGATGCCGAGCCCGTGCAGGGGGAATTCGGGTGGGATAAGACTGCGCAGCAGGGCAAGGACATCTTCCAAGAGGGCGCCGTCTTCATCCAGCGGCCAGCCGCCATAGCCGTAGCCATCAAAACCGATTTCGAGCAGGGCCTCGGCGCACTGGCGGCGCAGGCTTTCGTCGCGGCCGCCCTGTACCACGCCAAACAGGCGCGGCCGGGCGCCGCCTTCCAGACCCTTCTGGTCTACCAGTTTGTCAAACTCCGCCCGGCAGCGTTTGGCCCAGGCAATCGTGCGCTGGATGGCGCGGGCCTGTACCTCGGGCGGGTCATCCACATGAGTGACGTCATCCAGCGTGACGAGGATATCCGCGCCGTAGGCCATCTGTAACTGGATGGTCTTTTCAGGGGTGAGTTGGTATTTGCGGCCGCCGGCCTCGCGGCGGAAGGCGAGGCCGTTTTCGGTCAGACTGCCGAGTTTGGGGTTTTCGCGGATGACGGAGTAGGCCTGAAAGCCACCCGAGTCAGTGAGGATTGGGCCGCGCCAGCCGCTGAAGGCATGCAGGCCGCCGAGAGCTTCCAGTGTGCTGGAGCCGGGCTTTTGCATGAGGTGAAAGGTGTTCATGACGACAGCCTGCAAACCGGCGTTTTCGAGGTCGGTGGCATCCACGGCGCGGACGACGCCCTGGGTGGCATCCGGCAGGAAGGCCGGGAACAGGATTTCGCCGTGGGGGGTGGCGAGCGAGG
>CAZEQN010000104.1:0-3255 GCA_964514335.1 uncultured Anaerolineaceae bacterium | reverse complement strand
GGGGGGGGGGCCGTTGTTGGGGGGGGGGGGGGGGCTCATGGTTGCTGACCGCGCATGGCCTGGCGCGCCAAGCGGTCGACGCGTTCATTGTGGCGGTGGCCAGCGTGGCTTTTCACCCAGCGCCATTCAATCTGGTGGGTGCCGAGGCTGGCATCCAGCGCCTGCCAGAGGTCCACATTGGCGAGGGCGCCGCCCTTGCGCTGCCAGCCGCGCTTGCGCCAGCCGGGCAGCCATTCGGTAATGCCGCGCCGCAGGTATTCGCTGTCGGTGTGAAGGGTGATGTGACAGGGTTCCTTGAGGGCGCGCAGGGCTTCGACGGCGGCGGTCAGTTCCATGCGGTTGTTGGTGGTGTCCGCGGCGCGGCCGGTGAGGGTTTTCTCGGTTTCGCCGAAGCGCAGCAGGGCGGCCCAGCCGCCGGGGCCGGGGTTGGGCTCGCAGGAGCCGTCAGTATAGATTGAGACGCGTGGGCGGTCAGGCATGATGGGCGAATTGTAATCCATGCCCCGATTGGGCTATCGCATTTTGCTGGTTATCTCTTACAATCCTGCAATTCCAACTATCAGGAGAACGAATTCCCATGACCGCCCTGCATCCCCGCCGACAGACTCTTTTGACTGTGCCTATACTGGCTGCACTCTTGTTAACCGCCTGCGCCCCCGGCCTCACGACCCCCACCCCGACCCCCGGCAGCGGCGGCGGCGAGACCGGCGGCGCGCCGGCTGCCAGCCCACCGGACGCCGTGAGTAACCCGCAGGCCGGCGAGCCGGACCCGGTGGGCGGACTGCCGCAACCGCCGTTTGTGCCGCCCCCGCCGAGCGCGGTGCGCCCGACGCCTGAACCCGGGCGCGAAGGCCATGCGATGCTGGTCATTGGCGGCGACCTGCCGCTGGTGTTGAGCGGCGGCGAGTGCCAGCCCCTTGATGGCGATACCTATTTGAGCATCCCGAATACGATTGAACAAACGCCGCCCTATGGCTCGCTGGTGATTTTTGGCGGCACAGGCCAGACCCGCAGCGGCCAACTGGTGTGGGCGACCTCGGCCGCCGCTACCGACAGCGCGGTGGTTTCGACGCAGGATGTTTTTGTAATTACCCTGAATGAAGACGGCTTCTCGGGCCGGTTTGAGGGTACCGCCCAACGCGTAACGAATAATATCCCGGTGCAGGAAACGATTCAGGTGCAGGGCGTGTTCACCTGCGTGGCGAGCCTGCTGACGGTGCGCGGTCCGCACCCGGTGGACCTGGACGGAGCGCAGTGCGACCTGGAACCGCAGTTTGTGATGCGGGCGGGGAGGCGCGGCGAGAATCAGGTGCTGCTGATGCTGGAACCGGGCAGCCAGCCGGGCGACACGGACCTCTCGGCCGGGATTTCCTGGCATGTGGGTGGCGTAACCTACACCAGCACCTGGCTGACCGCCACCCGCAATTCGGATGGCCTCTCGGGGACGTATCACGGGGAGGCGGCCGGCCCGGATGGCGTGCCGTTTGAAGTACAGGGGACGTTTAACTGTCTGGGCGGGTAAAGCCACCTTTGGCAGGATGTAAATAATCAACCTCCCGGCGGTTTAGAGCCTCCGGGAGGTTTTTCGACTTTTTACAGATCGGCTTGCTGGAAAACAACCCCGACTCGCGACCCTTCGCTTCGCTCATGGTGACAAACTCTCACAGATTGGGGAGAGCAATAAAGCATTAGAGAAAAACGCCGCCGGGTGTGCTCTGGCGGCGTTTTATTTGGCGTGGCCGGGCAGGCGGCCGCTCAAACTCGGGTCGCGGGCCAGCATCAGGTGGCCTTTGGCCAGACTCTTGGATTCGCTGAAGTGCATACCTTCGGGCGGGGTCAGGCCCTGGGCCCAGCCCGGGGCGCCCTCGGCGCGGTTGGGCACGCCGTTGTATTTCTCGGTGTAATACTGAATGGCGCGGATGAGATTGACCAGCGGCGGGTCGGCGCGCTGGCTGTCTTCAATTTGCCAGAGCATCCATTCCAGGTCAGCTTTTTTGGGGCGCGACATATCTTTATTATAGATTCAGGCGCGGCCGGATGCAGGCAGATGGGAGGTTGAATTTTGGGCTGGCCGTTAGCGGCCGGCGGCGGCATCCACTTCCTGTACGGTGGCCTGCAATTCGGGCAGCAGGTCGCGCAGGGCCAGGTCGGTGAGGTTCCGGCTGTAGAGCAGGCGGGCGGCATCGGCCAGCACGCCGCGCACCACGCCCCACGAGGGGCGGGCGGGTTCGGGTTGGCCGTAGGCGCGCGCCAGGTTGAGGGCCTGCCGGGTTTGAGGGAGCAGGGCTGCGGGAGACTCTGCCGAAAGCGGCAGGCTGTTGCTGGCCGCCAGCCAGCGCGCCTGCTGTTCGGGCTGGAGGAAGTAATGCAGGAAGGTCCAGGCAGCGACCTGGGTTTCAAGCGGCGCATCCAGCAGGGCGAATTCGAGGCCGTGCAGGGGCAGGGCCGGCTGGCAGCCGTTGCCCTCGCAGGGGTAAGCGATGACCTGCCAATCGGCGGCGGCCAGCAGTTCGGCCTGGGCCGGGATGCTCAAAGTACTGGCAGAGATGAAGAGCGCCTGGCGATTGGCGAACTCGGCGTTGGGGTAAGCCGTGCCGGGTTGCCAGGCGCAGCCGGCGGCCACCAGGCCACGCAAAAAGCTGAAAGCGGCCCGCGTTTCCACGGTGTCAAAGGCATAGCCATCGCCAGCCAGTTCGGCGGCGCCGAAGGCGCGCAACCAGGCCAGCGTGACGGAGGCATCGGTGGAAATCGCCCAGCCGCCGGAGCCATCGCCATTGGCGGCGGCCGCAGCGCAGGCCTGCTGTTGGAAATCGGCGGGGCTGGCGGGCGGGGCGGCAAAGCCGAGTTCGGCGGCCCAGGCGGCGTTGTAGAACAGGACTTCGGCGCTCAAGACGGCTGGAAGGCCGAGGCGCAGGAAACTGCTTTCCGGGCTGGTGGTGGCGGGTTGCCAGAACAGAGCCGCGTTTTGGGGGGCGGTCAGACCGAAGGCCGGGTCAAGGACAAAGCTCTCCAGCGGGGCGACCAGCCCGGCGGCCTGCCAGGCGGAGACCTGGGCGGGCGTGCCGATGACCAGCGGCGGCCAGTTGCCTTCGGTCAGGGCGCGGGTCATGTCCTGCCCGAGCTGGAGGGTGTTGGCGTGGCTTTCGGGGATGATCTGAATACCGTGCGGGTTGGCGGCATTGAAATCGGCGGCGAGGGCTTCGAGGGCGGCGCGGGCGGAGCCGCTGAAGGTGTGCCACTGGCGCAGTTCGCCAG
>CAZEQN010000103.1:0-9177 GCA_964514335.1 uncultured Anaerolineaceae bacterium | reverse complement strand
GGATATTGAAATCATCCCCCTCCAGCTTCAGGCCCCGTTTTTCCATCTGGATGTCACCGTGCTGCCCCTCAACGCCGATACGGTCGCCTTTGTACCGCAGGCCTTCACCCGCGCATCCTGCGAACGCCTGCAAGACCTCATCCCCCATGCCATCCCGGTTGAAATGGAAGAAGCCCGCCAACTGGGCTGTAATTCAATGGTCGTGGAAGACACCGTCATCATGAGCACGCCGCGCGCCCCGCGTTTTGCCGCCGCCCTGGAAGCCCGCGGCTTCCGCACCATCCAGCTTGACCTGACCGAGTTCTACAAGTCCGGCGGCGGGGTCAAGTGCCTGACCCTCGAACACTACGAATAACTCCCCGCCCCTGCCATCTCCCCAAACAAAAAAACTGCCGGTCATCCGGCAGTTTTGCATTTCCAGTTAAAGCTAACCGCTAGCCGACTTCTACACATCCAGCCGGTAGCCCACCCCGCGAATGGTGCGCAGCAACTTGGGCTTCTTGGGGTCCTTCTCCAGCGCCAGCCGCAGCCAGGAGATATGCACATCCAGCGTGCGCGTGTCGCCGGTGTAATCCGTGCGCCAGACCTTCTTGAACAACTCCTCGCGTTCAATCACCTCGCCCTTGCGGTCCATCAGCATTTTCAGCAGGCGCACCAAACGCGGCGTCAGCGTGGTCTTCTTGCCATAGCAGCGTACCTGCTTGCCTTCAATGTCCAGATGCACCGGCCCGGCTTTCAGCAGGCGGGCCTCATCGGTCGGCAGCAGCGGCTGGATGCGATTGACCAGTTTGCGCGATGTAAACGGCAGGGCCAGATTCACATTGGCGCACTCGCCCAGCTCTTCCGGCGGCAGGTTCGGGTCAGTAATGATTAAGATCGGCATGCCGTTCACCCGCTCGCGAATCGCCCGGCAAATCCGCTTGCCGCTGGTGCGCATCGAGGCCGCATCCACCACCACCAGTTGCAATTCCTCCTGGTCCAGGCTGCCTAACGCGTCCTTGCCCGTCCCCACAATCTGGACGTTAAAACCCTTCTTCTGCAGGGTCGGCACAAATTCCGGGTTGCTTTTCCAGCGGCCTTCCACCCACAAAATGCGGGCCGGTTCTTTGGGTCGGGTGTTTTTTTTCGGCATAGTGGATTATCCCCCAGCAGGTCGTGTGTGAGAAATTGTTGCGGAAAACGTGCGTTTAGCCTGCTCCATCGTGGGCGGCATTATAACGAGAAACCTTAAAAAATGCAAATGGGACGCCGGTACTGCCTTTAAGGTTGGCAGCCCGCGGGCGCGCCGGGCAAACATGTTAGAATACCCCACCGCGCCGTTCTGCGGCCGGCTGACGCATTCATTCTGCGGGAGGCTCGCTGTGTATGTCCGCTGATATGTTGGAAGTTGTAATTGATCGCATCCGCGTGGGGATCATGTCCCAGCAGCGGGTGGTGATTTTGCGCGAGGTCGGCGCCGAGCGCTACCTCGCCATCTGGGTGGACCCCTACATGGCCGAACAGATCACCTTCGCCCTGCAGGAAGTCGAAGTCGCCCGCCCCATGTCGCACGACCTCATCAAAAACATGCTCACCACCCTCAATGCCCGCATCCTGCGGGTGGAAGTCGTGGAACTCAAGGACGAAGTGTATTACGGCAATGTCGTCGTGGAACAGAACGGCTACACTCTGGACATTGATGCCCGCCCCTCGGATGCCCTCGCCCTGGCGGTGCGCGCCCACGTGCCCGTCTTTGTCGCCCGCGCCGTGATGGACGAAGCCGGCATCATCCCCGAAGATGACCTCGGCGAGCGCGGCCTGCCCGACGAAGAAGACCTGGAACTGCCCGGCGCCGCCGAACCCGAAGCCCCCGCCCCCACCGGCCCCGGCGATGAACGCCTCTCGGTCTTTGAGGATTTTCTCGACAACCTGGACCTCGGCAACCAGCCGCCTCCAACTGACCCCGACGAAGACGAAGACTGACCCGCCCCCCTCTGGCCGCCCGCATGTCGGATGATTACAACTTCCCCCCGGACTCCACCCCGGCCCTGCCCCAGATAACCCCCCACAGCCGCGAGGCCGAAGAGGCCGTGCTGGGTTCGGTGCTGATTAACCCCGAAGCCTATTTTGATGTCGCCCAGTTCATCAAGCCGGATGACTTCTACATCCATCGTCACAAGTGGGTGTGGCAGGCCTTTGTGCGCCTGATTGAACAACGCCAGCCCATTGACATCCTGACCGTTACCGAAGACCTGGACCAGCACGGCCACCTCGCCGAAATCGGCGGGGCCGCCTACCTGACCTCACTCGTCACCAACGTCCCCACCTCGCTGCACGCCGAAGCCTACGCCCGGCTCGTAGAGCAAACTGCCATCCGCCGCCGCATGATTGAAGCGGCCAACGCCATCGCCAAACTCGCCCACCAGGAAGAACTCACCATTGAAGCCGCCATTGACGAAGCCGAAAAGGCGGTCTTCTCCGTCAGCGAGCGCCGCCTGCAACAGGACCTCACCCCCATCCAGAGCGTGCTGGGCGATTTTTATGACCGCATCAGCGACATGGCCGCCCGCGACGAAGAAATCTTTGGCGTACCCACCGGCTTCCTCGACCTCGAAAAGAAACTCGGCGGCCTGCAACCCTCCGACCTGCTCATCATCGCCGGCCGCCCCGGCCAGGGCAAATCCTCCTTCATGATGTCCATTGCCCGGCATGCCGCCCAGGCCCGCAACAAACACGTGGCTATCTTCTCGATGGAAATGAGCAACGAGCAACTCGTACAGCGCCTGATATCCCAGGAAACCGGCATTGACATCCAGCGCCTGCGGCGCGGCAAACTCAATGACGAAGAGTGGAAATTGTTCGCCCAGGCGATGGAAAACCTAAGCGGCCTGCACATCTTCTTTGATGACACCCCCGCCATCACCCCGACCCAGATGCGCGCCAAATGCCGCCGCCTGCACATGGAGCACACCCTTGACCTCGTCATCGTGGACTATGTGCAGCTCATGGCCGGCGACCGCCGCACAGACAATCGCGTCCAGGAAGTCTCCTACATTACCCGCAACCTCAAAGTGCTGGCGCGTGAACTCAATGTGCCGGTGCTGGCCGCCGCCCAGTTGAGCCGTGCCGTGGAACAGCGCGCCGACAAACGCCCCCAGCTCTCTGACCTGCGCGAATCCGGCTCGCTGGAGCAGGATGCCGACATCGTCATGTTCATCTACCGCCCGGACCTCGCCGACCCCGAAACGGTCAAGAAAAACGTGGCCGAAATCATCATCGCCAAGCACCGCAACGGCCCCACTGGTAGCATTGAGCTGGTCTTTCGCGATGCCCAGGCCCAGTTTGTGGATGCCGCCACCCACCACATGGATTTCTCCGGCGTTTAACAATTAATCCTGCTATTGTTTAGAAAGAATCTGTGCCGGGCAGCAAACCATATTTCCACTCTCCTTATGTACAACAGGGCGTATTTCCTTCGCAAGCCATATCTTGGGGTAGAAAAACTGGAGATTCAAACATGCCAACCAAATGGGAATACAAACTCATTCATCGCGCACGAGGCTGGGATAAAGATGAAACCGTCAAGAAAGCCCCTTGGTTTAAGTCAACTGTATGGAACAGGGATATGGAAGAGGAACTCGTAGCCCTTGGCGAAGAAGGATGGGAGTTAGTGGCTATTTCAACAAGGTCAGACTATTTGGGCGGTAAAACTTACGATGGTCTGGTCGCGAATTACGCCGGATTTACCAGCAGCGAAGTCTGGGTTTTCAAACGGCCCAAGGAGTAGATTAAGAGAACATCCTTTATTAATTTGCTTCATTTTCAGATAGCCCGTTGGACCTTAAACACCGCCCGCGCTTCACAAACTTCCCGTAACTGCAACGCCATTGGCTTGCAGGCAACCCCGCCGTAATTTACAATTCACCTGATGGATGATGTCACCCCTGTAGACGCGGCGCGCCCCGCCCTGCCCACCCCGGCCGGGTTATTTACCCTGCGCCAGCGCGCCCTGCCGCTGACGGTTTTCGCCTTCCAGCTGGCCGCCCTCATCGCCCTGGCGATTGTGCCGGTGCTGGCCGCCCGCTGGCTGGGCCAACCCTTCCTCGGCGTACTGATCGAGCCCGACCTGCGCATCTCGGAGATGGGCGCGGTGCGGCCCTTCAGTTGGCGCATCCAGCCGCCCGGCCTGCCCGCCGGGGCGCAGATTCTAAGCGTTGAAGGCCAGCCTGTCACCACCCTCGCTGAACTGCACACCCTGCTCGCCGGGCGCATCTCCGGCGAACTGATTGCCCTGGACCTCTTCCTGCCGGATGGCAGCCTGCTGGCCGCCAACGGTCGCCTGCAACCCTTCCCGCTGCTGGACAGTCTGGTCTATTTCTACCTGCCATACTTCCTCGCCCTCATCTTTCTGGCCGTGAGCCTGTGGGTGCTGCAAATGCGCCAGATCGAGCGCACCGGCCGGGCCTTCAGCCTCACTGCCGCTGCCCTGGCCCTCGTGCTGGGCTGCCTGTTTGACTTTTACACCACCCAGCGCCTGCTCGGCTTCTGGCTGCTGGGGCTGGGCGTCTTCGGTGGCGGCCTGCTGCAACTGGCCCTCATATTCCCCAGCCCGCGCCGGCCGGTCGCCAACCTGCCGTGGCTTTCCTGGCTGGGCTACGGGTTAGGCATCGTCCTGGCCGTCCGCGCCCGCCTGGCAATCAACACCCCGCTGGCCTTCCAACCCGCCCTGCAACCGTTGCTGGCCTTCACCGCCGCCGCCATCCTGCTGCTGGTCATCAGCCTGCTTTGGAGCCGCTTCCGCTCGCCCTCGCCCATAGACCAGCAGCAAACCCGGGTTGCCCTGTGGGCCGCCATGTTTGGCTTCCTGCCCTTCAGTATCTGGGGCATCAACCAACTGCTCACCCCGGATTCGCTCACCCGCCTGCCGCTGGTGGCCGTCCTGTTGCCCGGCGTGCTGTTTCCGGTCGGGCTGGCGTTTGCCATCCTGCGCTTCCGCTTCAGCAGCAGCGACTATCTCATCAGCCGCACCCTCGTCTATGCCATCCTCACCATTCTGGCCGGGGTCGGCTACGCCCTGCTGGTCAGCGGGTTGAGCTTCATCGTGGGCGATGCGCTCGAGCCGGATAACCCCGCCCTGCTGGGCGCGCTGGTTTTCATCCTCGCCCTCGTCTTCAACCCCCTGCGCAACCGGCTGGAACGGGTCATCAACCAGCTCTTCTTCCGCGGCGAAAGCGCCCAGCGCGCCCAACTGGCCGATTTTGAAGAAGGCCTCGCCCGCGCCCTGGAAACCAGCGACATCACCAGCCAGTTACGGGCGGCCGTGGAGCGCAACCTGCAACCCGCCCGCCTGCACATCTTCCTCCACAATGCCGCCACCGGCCTGTATGAAGCCGCCCCGGACGCCAGCCGCCGCCCCAGCACAGACATTCGCTTTGCGCTTACCAGCCCGCTGGCCGCCCACCTCGGCGCCCCCGGCGCGGCCCTCTACATTGGCAGCGGCCAGCCCCTGCCGCCGGAACTCGACCCTGAAAAAGCCCGCCTGGCCCTGCTGGGCGCGGCCCTCTTCATCCCCCTGCCCGGCCAGCAACGCCTCGGCGGCTGGCTGGCCCTCGGGGCGCGCGCCAGCGGCGAAGCCTACACCGGCCCGGATGTCAGCTACCTGCGCGCCCTCGGCGAAAAAGCCGGCCTCGCCCTGGAACGCAGCCAGGTCCTGGCCGATAAAGACCGCCGCGTGCTGGAAATGAACGTCCTCACCCGCGTCGCCCAGGGCGTCAATGTCACCCTGGACTTTGATGACATTCTGGAACTCATCTACGCCCAGACCCGCCAGGTCATCCCGACCGATGACTTCTCCATCACCCTCTATGATGTCCCCACCGGCGGCCTGCGGCATGCCTTTTATGTGGAACGCGATGACCGCCTGATAGAACAGGAAAACCGCCTCATCCCCTCCGGGCGCGGCCTCGCCCGCCTGGTGCTGGAATCCAGCCGCCCCATGACCGTGGATGATTACGAGCGCGCCTGCCGCGGCCAGCGCGTGCTGCCCGCCCGCGAAGGCATCTTCGCCTGGATGGGCGTGCCCCTCAACGCTGGCGCCGAAACCATCGGCGTGGTCAGCGTCAGCAGCCGCGACCCGGCCATCCGCTACACCGAAGACCAGCGCGGCATCCTGCAAGCCATCGCCGACCAGGCCGCCGGCGCCATCGTCAAAGCCCGCCTGCTGGAGGAATCCCAGCGGCGCACCCGCCAGTTGGCCAAACTGAACGAAGTCGCCCAGAGCCTGTCTTCCAATCTTGAAGTCGCCCCGCTGCTGGATAACATCCTGCGCAGCGCCGTGGAAATCCTCAACTGCGAAGCCGGCAGCCTGCTCACCCTGGATGAAGAAACCAACGAACTGGTGTTTGATGTCGTCGTCGGCCCGGTCGCCAGCGACCTGCGCGGCACCCGCATGGCGGCTGGCAGCGGGCTGGTCGGCAAATCCGTCAGCACCCGCCAGCCCTTCATCGTCAACAATGTCAAGCAAAGTCAGGACTGGGAATCCGGCAAAGACGAAGAAACCGGCTTCGTCACCCGCGGCATCCTCGGCGTACCGATGATGGTCAAGGACCGCGTCCTGGGCGTGATTGAAGTCATCAACAAAAAGGACGGCATGCCCTTCAGCCAGGACGATATGGAACTGCTGACTGCCTTTACCGGCCAGGCTGCCATCGCCCTGGAAAATGCCCGCCTGTACACCCTCACCGACCAGCAACTGGCCTCACGCGTCGAGGAACTTTCGGTCATGCAGCGCATTGACCGCGAACTCAACACCAGCCTGGATGTCGCCCGCGCCATGCGCATCACGTTGGAGTGGGCCATCCGCCAGAGCGCGGCCGTGGCCGGTCTGGTGGGCGTGGTGGAAGAAGCCGGCCTGCGGCTGGTGGCCTCCGAAGGCTATGAAACCGAACTGGAAGGCTACCGCGAAACCGGCCTGCTGCCGCTGGAAATGCCCGCCCTGGCCGAAGCCGTGCGCACCGGCCGCGTCCAGTTGCCGGACTCCAGCCGCCTCACCCTGCGGGATGCCCTGCTGGCCGGCGCCCAGGGGCAAATTGTCATCCCCATCCGCCGTGAAACGGATGTCATCGGCCTGCTCCTGCTGGAAAGCGTGGAGCGCGAAGGGTTTGACGAGGATGCCCAATCCTTCCTCATCCGCCTCGCCGACCATGCTGCCATCGCCATCGCCAACGCCCAACTCTACGCCGAAGTGCAGCGCGCCAACCTCGCCAAGAGCGATTTTGTGTCCTTCGTCTCGCATGAACTCAAAACCCCCATGACCTCCATTCGCGGTTACGCCGACCTGCTGGCGGCGGGCGCGGTCGGCCCGATTACCGAAGCCCAGACCGAATTCATCGCCACCATCCGCAGCAACGTCAGCCGCATGGCGACCCTCGTCTCGGACCTCGCCGATGTCAGCCGCATTGAAGCCGGCCGCCTGCACCTCGAATTCGCCGCCGTCGCCATCCCGGAGGTCATTCAGGAAGTCACCCGCGCCACCAAAGCCCTGATAGACGAAAAAGAACAAACCCTGGTGCTGAACCTGCCCGAAGACCTGCCCCAGGTCTGGGGCGACCGCAACCGCCTCGCCCAGGTGCTCACCAACCTCACCAGCAACGCCCACAAGTACACCCTGCCGGGCGGCACGGTCACCCTGCATGCCCGCCGCACGCGCAACGAGTGGGATGAGCAGGGCGCCGATGAAGTCGTGGTCATCTCGGTGCAGGATACCGGCATCGGCATCAAGGAAGACGACCAGAAATACATCTTCACCCAGTACTTCCGCACCGATGAAGGCAAAGACACCGCCCCCGGCACCGGCCTCGGCCTGAACATCGCCCGCTATCTGGTGGAAATGCAGGGCGGCAAAATCTGGTTTGAGAGCGCCCTCGGTCAGGGTACGACCTTCCACTTTACCGTCCCGGTCGCTGACCCTGACGCGGTGAAGAGCTAGCCATGGCCGTGCATGCCGCCGTTGGCCAGGCCAGCAACCTGGATGGGCGTGAAGCCGCGACCCAGGCCGCCTACGCCGCCCTCACCCAGATGGGCGCCACCCGCCCGGCGGCCGCCCTGCTGTTTGCCAGCCACGAATACGACCCCCAGCAACTCATCAGCGGCCTGTCCGGCCAGTTGGGCGATACCCCCATCTTTGGCATGAGCGTCAATGGCGAATTCAGCCCGCAGGGCGCCGCCCAGCGCAGCGTGGCCGTGGCCCTGATTGGCGGCGATGAACTCAATGCCCGCACCGGCTGGGCGCCCGGTTTCAGCGAGCAGCCCCACCGCGCCGTGGAGCAACTCGCCCTGACCCTGGACTTGAGCGCCAACAGTCGCGGCGCCCTGCTGCTGGCGGGCAGCCCCCAGACCAGCGCTGGCGATGCCGCCGCCGCCAGCCTGCCGCCCGGCGCCTACACCCTGGCCGGCGCGCTTTCCGGCGGCGAACTGCGCCGCGGCCACCATGCCCAGTTTGGCGGCGGCCAGAGCGGCAGCAACGGCGTGGCCGCCCTGTACTTCGGTCACGGCCTCACCGCCGGGGTGGGCGTCGGCCACGGCTGGCAGCCGGTGGGGCGGTTCTTCAAAGTGACGGGCACGCGCGGCGCCTGGCTGCGCATGCTGGATGGCAAACCCGCCAGCGAAGCCTACGCCAGCGTCTTTGGGCGCCCGGCGCGCGAATGGGGCTTCCCACCCCTCAACGAACTCATTCGCATTTACCCGCTCGGCATTGAAACCGAAGGCGAAACCGAGTGGCAGGTACGTACGCCCCAGTTGGTGGAAGCCGATGGCAGCCTGCGCCTCAACACCCCGCTGCCCGAACACGCCCTGGCCAACCTGCTGGTCGGCAGCGCCGAAGCCTGCCTCGAAGCCGCCCGCGCCGCCACCGAGCAGGCCCGCGCCGCCCTGCAGGGCGCCACCCCGCGCCTCGCCATTGTGCTGGCCGATAACTCCTGGCAGATTCTGTTCAAGGGCAACCCCGGCGCAGACCTGGCCGCGGTACGTAAAATCCTCGGCCCAGACGTGCCGGTGATTGGCGGCTACACCCTCGGCCAGTTCGCCAAACCTGGTGGCGACGCCCGTCCGCAGTTTCTCAATCAGCACATGGTCGTGATGCTGCTGGGCGGATAGAAAGAAGTAACTGATAATTTGTAACTGGTAATTGCTCTGTTGCAG
>CAZEQN010000102.1:0-9184 GCA_964514335.1 uncultured Anaerolineaceae bacterium | reverse complement strand
CGCACCACAATCTGGTCTTCTTCACGAGCAGCGCTGATTTTGAGTTCGCCGCCCTCCGGCATGGCTTCCAGGGCGTTGAGAGTGAGATTGAAGAACACCTGTTGCAACTGGTTGGCCACGGCCAGGGCCGGCGGCAGGTCATCCGGCAGGGTGAGGCGGGTTTTGATATTGCCCTCGGCCAACTGACGTTCCAGCAGGGCAAGGGTTTTTTCGAGGGTTTCAGGGATGGAAGTGGCTTTGCGGTCAATGGCGCCGGGGCGGTAGTAATCCAGCATGCGCTGGACGGTCTGCATCAGGCGGTCGAGTTCTTCTTCGGCCATGCGGAAGTAGTCGGCGCGCTCGGTGGCGGAGAGTTCCGGGCGGCTGGCAAGGTGCAGGCAGTTCTGCACCGCCTGAAGCGGGTTGTTGACCTCATGGGCGATGGAAGCCGTCAGGCGGCCCACGGCGGCCATTTTCTCGGCCTGGGTCAGGGCGCGCTGCTGGGCTTCAATCTGCTGGGCGCGGGCGCGCAGTTCGGCTACCAGGCGGGCGTTTTCCAGGGCGGCATCCGCCTGGCGGGCGAGAATACCAAAGAGTTCAAGGTCGGCGAGCTGGTAGTTGGGCTCGCCCGGGTCGCGCCCGGCCAGCAATACCAGCCCGCCGCCGGCGCGGCCTACCGGCATGCACAGAACCGCCCCCAGCCCGGCGGCGGCTACGGCCTGCTGTAAGTCCGGTTCGCCCGGCCCTTCACAATAGACCCAGATGGGGATGTTCCAATGGTCGGCGCGGCCGACCGGCCCGGCGGCGGCGCGGCTGTAGTCTTCCGGCAGGTTGTGGCCGCGCCCGGCCACCCGTTGCAGGCTGGCTTCGCCGGGTTTGCGCTGGTAGAGAGCAGCGTGCGGGCTGGCGAGGTGCTGGCCGACGGCATCCAGCACAAGGGTGTGGAGGCGCTCCGGCTCGGTTTCGCTGAAGAGGGTTTCAGCCATGCCCAGCAAGGGGCGGATAGCACGCAGGCGGGCGTTTTCAGTTTTTTGCTGACGTTCACGCAGGGCGGCGCGTACGGTTTTGACCAGCTCGCTGCCCTGCTCAAAGGGTTTGAGGATGAGGCCATCGGCACCCTGGTGGAGGGCCTGCATGGCAGTTTCCAGCGTGCCGAAGCCGGTCATAATGACGACCGCCAGATCGGGCTGGGCGCGCTGGCCGGCTTCCATGACGGCAAAACCATCCAGGCCGGGCATGCGGATATCCGCCAGCAGCAGGTCAAAATTGGCGTTTTGCAGGCGGGCAAAGCCGGCACGCGAGTCATTTGAGGTTTCCACTTCAAAGCCGGCGCGGGCCAGCAGGCGTTCGCAGAGCTGGGTAATGCCGGGTTCGTCATCTACCACGAGGATACGGCCATCACTCATCGGGGTCATCTCCTTGCGGGGCGAGCGGCAACCAGACGGTAAAAGTGGCCCCCTGCCCCGGCGGGCTGGCAGCTTCAATAAATCCGCCGTGGTCAGCGACAATCCCATAACTGACGGATAGGCCGAGGCCGGTGCCGCGCCCGGCGGGCTTGGTGGTAAAGAAAGGTTCAAACACCTGGCCAAGGTGCTCCGGGGCGATGCCGGGGCCAGTATCCGTAATGCTGGCGGTGACGAAAGATTCGCCTGCCTGCTGGCTGACCTGGCTGCTCAAAGTGAGCCGCCCGCCTTCGGGCATGGCCTGGACGGCGTTTTGAATCAGGTTGAGAAATACCTGATGTATCTGGGCCCGGTCTATGCGCACACGCGGCAGGCCTTCCCACAGGGCAATCTGCATCTCGACCCCGCCGGTGCGGGCGAGATGGTGGGCCAGGCCGATGACATGCAGGAGTTCTTCGTTCAGGTCGGCGTCCACGCGCAGGATTTCACTGGGGCGCGAGAAGTCCAGCAGGCGGCGCACCACGCCGCGCGCCCGGCGGGCCTCGTTGAGCACCAGTTCCAGGTCGCCGCGCATCGGGGATTCGACCGCCATCTGTTCAAGCAATAATTCAGAAAAGCCTGTGACGGTGGTGAGGGGGTTGTTGAGTTCATGGGCGACGCCGGCGGCCATTTCACCCACGGCCGCCAGGCGGGCCGAGCGCACCAGACGTTCCTCGGCCTGGCCCTGGGCCTCGGTGCGGGCGGCCAGCTCGGCCATCAGGGCGGCGTTGATAGCCTGCAAACCTTGCAGGCGCTCGGTTTGCTGGTTGTCCGGCGTGGGCCACAGGTGCGGGGCGGCCAGCAGGGCCACGGTTTCAAGCAGGGTCAGGTCCCAGGCATCGAAGGCATGGGTTTCGGTGCGTTCAATCAGCAGTGCGCCAGCCGGTTGTGGGCCGCGCCGCAAGGGTACGCAGACCGCCGAGCCGTCCTGCCAGCCAGCAACGGGGAAATACTGGCCCTGCGAATCCGGGGCGTGGACGAGGGCGCTGCGCCCAAAGGTGATGGCTTCGCCCGCCACGCCCAGGCTACGGGCAAAGCGCAAACCGGGCGGCAACAGGGCGGCTTTGGGGCCAGCCTGCCCTTCTACCACCAGTTCATCGCGTTCCGCATCCAGCCGCATGTAGAGGGCGAGGTCGGCCTGCCAGTGTTCAGCCAGCCAGGCAGCGAACCGGGCGGCCACTTCGGGCGGCGGGGCCGCGGCCAGCAAGCCAGCCAGGCGCTCGAGGCCCTCGACCCCGGCGGCGCGGCGGGCGAGCTCGGCCCGCAGGCGGGCGCTTTCCAGCAGGCTGGCGGCCAACAGGCCGGCACGGTCCAGCGTGGTTTCATCCTCCACGCGGAAGGCATCCGCGGTGCGGCTTTCCAGAGCCAGCACGCCGAGACCAGCCATGGGGGCGGCCAGTTTGGCGGCCACGCCGCGAAAAGGCGAGGCGAACTGGGTCTGGCGGGCAAAGTTGTTAATGCGCACGGTCTGGCCGATGCGAAAGACCGCCCCGACCAGGGTTGAATCGAGGGGATAGGCGGCGCGTTTGGGTTTTTCCTTCGCCGGGGCAGTGATTTCCAGACGCTTCTGGTCACGGCTCAACAGCAGGACTTCCACCCGGGCGGCGGGGTAATGACGACTGACAGTGCGCTGGATGCGCAGGGCGGTTTCGGGGAGGTCCAGCTCACTGCTGGCCAGCACGCCGAGGTCATCCAGCAGGCGCTGGCGAGCCAGGGCGGCGGCGGCTTCAACCAGGCGCACGCCGGCCTGAAAGCGCGGGGCGGCCGCCTCGAGGGCGCGCTGGGCGGCCTGCTGCTGGGCGGCGGTGAAGGGCTGGCTGCGGCTGAACAAGGCCAGACCGAGCGGGCGGCCTTCGTAGCGGATGGGCAGGGCGAGCCAATGCTGGAATTTGCGCGCCGGCCCCAGGCGCCCCGCCAGACTGCGGCGCACAACCTCGGCATCCGGCTGGCCGCCGCGAGACTTGAGCGCCGCTTCCAGGCCGCCCAATGGGATGAAATTCAGGCCGAGCAGGCTGGCGGGCATGCGCCAGAGGGCCAGCGTTTCGGCTTCGCCGGAGACCCGGCGGGCAAGCAGGGCGGCTTCGGCGGGCAGGGCGGCGGCGATTTCAGCCAGCAGGGGTTCAAAGTCCGGGGCGCCGGCCTGGGCGGGGGCGATGCCCAACGCCAGGGCCTGAAAGATGGCGGTGGCCGGGGGTTTGAGGTCAGGCCCGGCAGCGAGGAGAAAGCCGCCGGCGGGGGTGGCAAAGACAAAAGCGGTTTTTTCAGCGAGGGCAGGCACGGCAAGGCGCAGGCGGCCGGGTTTGAGGGCCGGGCGGGCGGCGAGCCAGGCCAGCAGGGCGGTCAGGCGAGTTTTGGGGAGGCCGTGGGCCGCCTGGGCCTGCCAGCCACCTTCGTGGCGCGTGAGGGCCACTGCCCAGGCGGCGCGGGCGCCCTGGCAGGCATAGCGCAATTGACGTCCCAGCTTGGCTTCCATACGGTTGTGAATCTCGCCTCCGTGTCTTTGATTATAGACCAAACCTTGGGGACAGGTATCCCGCCATTAATCGGATACATGTCATTGGGGTTAGTTAAGACCGCATGCTATACTCACCCAAAGAAGTCCGAATTTTGTGAGGAACGCGCATGAACATTGGAATACCCAAGGAAAATCGGCCGTTTGAATACCGGGTGGGGCTCTCGCCGGCCGGGGTACGGATGCTGACCAATCGCGGCCATGTGGTGTATGTGGAACATGAGGCGGGCGTGCCGGTGGGCTTCAGCGACCATGACTATGAACAGGCGGGCGGGCAGATTGTGTACTCACCGCACGAAGCCTTTGGGCGGGCCGACCTGGTGTTGAAGCTGGCGCGCCCGCTGGAGGGAGAAATTGAATTGCTGCGGCCGGGCTCCGCAATTGCGGGCTTCCTGCACCTGCCCTCGGCCAGCCAGTCCAAAATCGATTATTTTCTCGAACACAAAATCAGCACGATTGCCTACGAGCAGATACAACTGGCAGATGGCAGCCGACCGGTGCTGCGGCCCTTGAGTGAAGTCGGCGGGCGGCTGGCAGCGCAGGTTGCGGCGAATCTGCTGCAGAATGACAGCGGCGGCAAGGGGATTTTGCTGGGCGGCATGCCCGGCGTACCGCCGGCCGAAGTGGTGGTGCTGGGGGCCGGTACGGCCGGTTGCGCCGCGACCCAGGCTTTTCTGGGGATGGGGGCGCAACTGACGGTGCTGGACAACGACCTGGAAGCGCTGACGCGCCTGCACCAGCGCTGCCCGCAGGTGGTAACGCTGCTGGCAAACAACGCCAACATCCAGCGCACGGCGGCGTTTGCGGATGTGCTGGTGGCGGCGGCCGCCAGCCCGGGCCAGGCGGCGCCGCGCTTAATCACGCGTGAGACGCTGAAATTGATGAAACCGCGCTCGCTGGTGATGGATTTGAGTATTGACCAGGGCGGCTGTCTGGAGACTTCGCGGCCAACCAGCCACGACAAGCCGACCTTTCTGGAAGAAGGCATCATCCACTACTGCGTACCCAATATGACCAGCGTGGTGGCGCGCACCGCCTCGCATGTGTTTTTCAATGCCGCCATGCCGTTTATTCTGGAACTGGCGCAAAAGGGGCTGGATGCGGCCCTGGCCGAGAACCCGGCCCTGCGCAACGCCACCAATACGCACAATGGCGAAGTCATCCACCTGGTGCGCTTAGACCACAGCAAGGCAGCCTGACATGGACTGGATTAAGAAATACGAAGACCGGGTGATGACCGCCGAACAGGCGGTGGCCCAGATAAAGAACAATGACCGGGTGTTTCTGACCGGCAATGTCTCGGTGCCTTCCACCCTACTGGCGGCGCTGGTGGCGTATGCGCCCAAGTTAAAAGATGTGGAGATTTGCCAGGCGCTGACGGTGGGCGCGGCGGACTATGTCTCCGAGGCGATGGCCGGGCATCTGCGGGTGAACACGATGTTCATCAGCCACAATGTGCGGGCGGCGGTGCATGAGGGCCGAGCCGATTTTACACCGGTGCTGCTCTCGGAGTTCCCGCTACTGTTCAAGCAGGGCGTGCTGCCGGTGGATGTGGCGATGATTCATGTTTCGCCGCCGGACGAGCATGGCTTTTGCTCGTTTGGGGTGGAAGTCGGGCTCTCCAAGTCCCCGGCCGAGAGCGCTCGCATCATCATCGCCGAGGTGAATGCGCGCATGCCGCGCACGCTGGGCGATTCGTTCATTCATGTCAGCCGCCTGAATACGCTGGTGCCGGTGGATTACGCCCTGCCGGAGTTGAAGATGGGCGACGAGGGCGGCGGCGAGACGACCGAGAAAATTGCGCGGTATTGCGCCGAGTTAATCCCGGACGGGGCGACGATGCAGATGGGGATTGGGGCGATCCCGGATGCGGTGCTGAAGTTCCTGTACGACAAGAAAGACCTGGGCGTGCATACCGAGTTGTTCTCGGATGGCGTGATTGATTTGGTGGAGGCCGGGGTGCTGACCAGCGCCCGCAAGAGCCTGCACCCTGGCAAAATCGTGGCGGGGTTCATCCTGGGGACGCAACGGCTGTATGACTGGGTGGATGACAACCCACTGATTGAAATGCACCGCACCGAGTATGTGAATGACCCGTTTGTGATTGCGCAGAACAAGCGCATGGTGGCGATTAACTCGGCGATTGAGGTGGACCTGACCGGGCAGGTGTGCGCTGATAGCATCGGGCCGAAGTTGTATTCGGGCGTGGGCGGGCAACTGGACTTTATCTACGGGGCCTCGCGTTCGGAGGGCGGCGTGCCGATTATCGCCCTGCCGAGCACGACCCGCAACGACACGATTTCGCGCATCGCCGCGACCTTGAAGCCGGGGGCGGGGGTAGTGACGACCCGCAACCATGTGCGCTACATCGTGACCGAGTACGGAATTGCGGATTTGTACGGCAAGACCATCCGGCAGCGGGCGCAGGCGTTGATTGGGGTGGCGCACCCGAATTTCCGGGAGGAGTTGACCGCCGCGGCGAAAGAGCTGAATTATTTGTAGGGGGAAGGTAGGTAGGGAGACAGGTAAACAGGTAGACAGGTAGACAGGGAAACACGAAGACAAGGGGGCAGGGAGATCTCTGGGCCCTTGCGGGCCCCGCAATGACAGGGTAGGTAAATTGCACGGATAGGGCGCAGCATGCTGCGCCCCTGCGGTTTAATTCGAGGGATGCTTTGCCAGGCGGGTTATGCTACGCGCCTTCTGGGGGAGAACTCATCGGCCATATGGCGCTCAGAAGGACAGTTGGGGGCCGAGGGCGGGCGTATAATAGAGCGTTGCACAACTTTGACCGGTGAACAGGGTTATAGAGGACATGGAACGCAGAGGAAAAATAGTCGCAACGATTGGGCCGGCCAGCAGTGATGAACGCACGCTGCAGGCCATTTTGCAGGCGGGCGTGAATGTGGCGCGCCTGAATTTTTCGCATGGCAAATACGAAGACCACAAGGCCACGATAGACCGGCTACGGGGCATCGCCCACCGGCTGGGGCAACCGCTGGGCATCATGCAGGACTTGCAGGGGCCGAAAATCCGGATTGGCGACGTGGGCAAGGAAGGTGTGAACCTCGCCACCGACCAGAGCATTACGCTGACCACCGACCCCAAGCCCAACGGCAGCGGGGCGATTCCGGTAGACTTCCCCGACCTGCCCTATCTCGTCAAGGCCGGCAGCCGGATTCTGCTGGATGACGGCAACCTGGAATTGAACGTGACCGCGGTCGCCAATAACAAGGTGGAAGCGCGGGTGGTACTGGGCGGGCTGCTGAAATCCAACAAGGGTATCAACCTGCCGGGGGCGCAACTTAACATCCCCGGGTTTACGCAAAAAGATGAAGAAGACCTGGCCTTTGGGCTGGAAAATGGCGTGGACGCGGTGGCGATTTCGTTTGTGCGCAGCGCCCAGGATGTGGCGCGGGTGCGGCAGGCGATTGCCCGCGTGGCGCCCACCAAAATCGATACGCCGATTATCGCCAAGCTGGAGCGCCCGGAAGCGCTGGACAACCTGGATGAGATTGTGGAACTGGCGGATGGCGTGATGGTGGCACGCGGCGACCTGGGGGTGGAGATGCCGCCGGAGCGCGTGCCGATTGCGCAGAAAAAGATCATTGACGCCGCCAACCGCAAGGGCAAAATCGTGATTACCGCGACCCAGATGCTGGACTCGATGATTCACAACCCGCGCCCCACCCGGGCGGAGGCCTCGGATGTGGCTAACGCCATTTTTGACGGCACAGATGCGGTGATGCTCTCGGGCGAGACGGCGGCCGGCAAGTACCCGGTGGAAGCGGTAAAAATCATGGATGCCATCATCCGCGAATCCGAAGCCAACAAGGGCGACTGGGGCCACTGGAAGGGCGCCACGCCGATTAACAGCGGGGCAGACGCCAACTCCATCACGCTGGCGGCGCGCGAACTGGCGCACGACCTGAACGTGGCGGCGATTGTGGTCTTCACCCAGTCCGGGCGCACGGCGCGGCTGATGTCCAAAGCCCTGCCACGCGTGCCGATACTGGGATTTACCCCAGAACTGCGCGCCTATCACCGCATGGCGTTTTACTGGGGCGTGTTCCCCTACCTGGTGCCGTACGCCAATACGATTGAAGAGATGCTGGCGCATGTGGATACGGCGATGGTGGCCTCGACCCCCATTAAGCCCGGCCAGCAGGTGGTGGTGATTTCGGGCTTTCCGGTGGGTGCGATGCGCCTGCCGAACTTTGCGCTGCTGTACACGGTGGGGCAGAGGTCGTAGGGAGCAAAGAGTAGTAATTGACAAGTAAGTAGACAGGTAAACAGGGAGACAAGGAAACAGGGGAGGATAACGCCGAGGCGGGCATGTCAGTCCCCCTATACGAGACTCTAATCTCTTTTTTTCTAATTTCTAATCTCTAATTTCTATTCACTATTTAGCCGAACATGCCGGTGGGTTTGCTGTCGTCGTCATCGGCAGCGGCGGCGGAGACGGGGTCAAGCGGGGGCGGCGGCAGGACGGCGGAGGTCGGCACGGGCGGCGGCACGGCCGGGGCCACGCCGGAGGTGGCGAGGGCGAGTTGCTTTTCCAGCTCGCGGCGTTTGAGCACGCTGGCAATCGCCAGCAGCACCAGCCCCACCCCACCCCAGAAGATGGCCTGGCGCAACGTGGGCAGAGCAATGAGCGAGACAAACGCCACGCCCGAGGCGCGCAGGCTGCTGATGACGGCGCGCGGCAACTCGGCCAGCGGGCCAGCGGCGAACACGCCGATGAGCAGGGCTTCGGAGAAGACCATCAGCCCCATGCCGGTCACCAGCAACAGCAGCCCGACCAGCAGCAGCGGCCAACCGGCCCAGCGCAGGGCGGCGCGCCCGGAGCGCGCCCCCATCGGCAAGGCAACCAGGAACAGCAGGAAGACCGGCAGCCAGGCGCCGCGCAGCAGGGCGCGCAGGCCGAGCAGGTCGCTTTTGAGGCGGGTGAGTTCGGCGGGCGGCTGGCTGACGACTTCGCCGCTGAAATCAATCACATCCGGGGTTTCGGCAAGGCTGTTGGGCAGCACGCTGGCGCCGGCGTTGAGCATCTCGGAGTAAATCGGTTCCGGCGGGCGGCAGGCGGGCAGGCTGGCGGCGGCTTCGAGGTCGGTTTGCTCGGCCTGGTAGAGGCGGGTTCCGGCGGTATCGCAGGGCGGCAGGGCGTTCAGCACCATTTCCATCAGCGGCAGGGCGTTGGCGGTCATACGGGTTTTCCACGGGCCGAGGTCGAGCGTGAGTTGGGGCACGG
>CAZEQN010000101.1:0-9205 GCA_964514335.1 uncultured Anaerolineaceae bacterium | reverse complement strand
CGACTACCTCGAAAATGTAGAATTCAACCCCAAGCGGCTGGAACAGGTCGAAGAACGCGTGGACCTGATTGGCGACCTCAAACGCAAATACGGCCAGACGATTGAAGAAATCCTTGCACATGGCGTCAAAGCCCGCGCCGAGCTGGATGCCATCACCCATGCCGAAGAGCGCATCCACGAACTCACTGCCAGCGAAACCCGCCTGCTGGCCGCGCTGGCCGAAAAAGCACAGGCCCTCTCGGCCGCCCGCCACCAGGCCGCTGACCGCTTGAGCCGCGCCATTGAAAATGAACTCAAAGACCTCAAGATGGAAGCCGCCCAATTCGGGGTGGATTTCCGCACCCGCCCTGACCCGCACGGCCTGCCGTTGGGCGAGCAGCCGGTGGCCTTTGACCATACCGGCCATGAACAGGTCGAGTTTCTGGTGGCCCCCAACCCGGGCGAAGGCCTCAAGCCGCTGGTCAAGGTCGCCTCTGGCGGCGAAACCGCCCGCCTGATGCTGGCCCTTAAAAATGTACTCGCCCGCGCTGACCACACCCCGACCCTCATTTTTGATGAAATTGACCAGGGCATTGGCGGCCGGGTGGGCGCGGTGGTGGGCCATAAACTGTGGAATCTGGGGCGGCAGCATCAGGTCCTGTGCATCACCCACCTGGCACAGTTGGCCGGTTTTGGCGACCAGCACTTCAAGGTGGAAAAGATTGTGCAGGCTGGCCGCACCACCACCGGTGTGCGCAAGATTACCGGCGAAGACCGCCTCGTTGAGTTGGCGCTGATGCTTGGCGAAGTGAGCGCCGGCACGCTCCAATCGGCCAGTGAAATCATGGAGTCAGTCCGCGAAACCACAGCCGCGGTGCGCTGACCCCCGCTCGCCCATTTCCTCCAAATTGCCTATTGCAATTTTGCGTATTTGGAGTATAAATTGCAAAACTCCATAACTAAATAGAGGCGCCCATGCCTCATTCCCAAGTTGGAATTGCTTCGCGCTGGTCGTAAATCCGGCGGCTCGATTGCAATTCTTTTTAGTTAACTGAATTTATGGAGAACAGCGTGCGGCCCGGCCGCAAGGAGCGCAGCAGACCTATGTTGCTTGTCAAGGCAAGGATTGGATCCAGCGAGATTCATGGAACGGGTTGTTTTGCCGCAGAACCGATTAAGCAAGGCCAGTTGGTGTGGACTTTTGACCCGCGCATTGACAATCGCATCCCGGTCGAGGACATCCCCAGCCTGCCCCAACCCGCCCGCGATTTTCTGGATATGTACGGGTTTGAAGAGGTGGTGGCCGGCCGCACATTCGTCACCCTGTGCGGCGACCACGGCAAGCACATGAATCACTCCGAGCAGCCCAACTGCGCCGAAACGCCCGAAGGCAACAACATCGCCGCCCGCGACATCGCCGAAGGCGAAGAACTGACCTGTAACTACTACCTGTTTGATGGCAAAGCCGCCGAACGCATCTTCGGCCCGGCCGGCAAACCCTGATGGACGATTTCCCTGCACTCGGCAGGGTTCGTAGAGCACACCAAACCACTGTACGGAGGATCAAATAACCAGAATGACCGGAAATTCCACTTCATACCTGTCGGAAAAGCTTGTGGCGCGGGAAAACCCCGCCAAGGGCGGTTGGGGCATTTTTGCCCAGCAACCGGTGAAAGCCGGAGAATTGCTCATCTTCTGGGGCGGCGTCATCGTGAATTACAAGGAACTGATGGCCCTGCCCGAAGATACACGCATTCACACCATCCAGGTGGAAGAGGACCTTTTCCAGGTTCCGGTGCAGCCCGGTGAGGCTGCGGACATGATTAACCACTCGTGCGACCCGAACGCCGGGCTCTCCAGCCCGATTTCGATTGTCGCCATGCGAGACATCGCTGCCGGTGAAGAGGTCTGTTTTGACTACGCCACCTGTGACAGCCAGCCGTATGATGAATTTGACTGCGGCTGTGGCACGGCCCTGTGCCGTGGCCGGGTAACCGGCAACGACTGGCAGAAGCCTGAACTCTGGGCGCGCTACAACGGCTATTTCATGCCGTACCTGCAGCGCCGCATCAATCGGCTGATGACCGAGCAGGTGCGTGAGGAATTGCTGGTCACCGCGCCTGAACACGCGCTGAACGGGCGCTAGAGAAAACCAAAGCCAGGAAGGGCCGCCCGCCAGCCAACCACCGGCCGGGCGGCCCTTTTTTTGTTAAGCCGGGTTTCATCCCGGAGAAAACCTGCGTCCCGAACCGTTTTAGCCCTTTCGGTTTTTTTATTTCCGTGTAAAATGCTCGCGAGAAAGCAGGGAATTGGCTGGATGCACCAGCCGCCCCGCCGCGCGTTATCAGGAGTGCGATGAATGAATAAAGCCAGATGCCCGATGTGCAGCGAAGACACTACTGTCCCCAAACAGGCTAAACTTGGCACGCCGGTTGTGTGTGAGCATTGCGAGGCTGAACTGGAAGTCGTCAGCCTTAAGCCGCTTGAGTTGGATTGGCCGCTGGAAGACCTCGATTCAGATGATGAATTCGATGATTTTGATTTGGACGAAGAAGACGAGGACGACGAATTCCCTGATTTGGACGATGAAGATGACGTCGAAGACTTCGAAGATGATGACGACGAGGATGATGAATATTAATCTTCACAGCCCTTGAAAATAAAACACCGGCCAGCGCCGGTGTTTTTTCGTTCATGGAGGAAGGGCTATCTAGAGTTGGCTGTAAGTGAGCAGGCTTTTTAGCGCGCCTGAACGGCCAACTATTAAAAGTAATCATTAGGTATCGGTAAGGGCAAGTAGGCTGGAATTTGGGAGTGGCTAAGTTTGTGGGCCACAGTGGGCAGAGTTGCTGCGCAACTACGCCCACTGTCTGACCCAATCTAAATGCACCAGACAGCGGGCTTTAGCCCGCTGCTGCTGGCTGCCAACTGTGGAAGTCCATTATTTATCCACTCCCTGGAATTTGAAGGCGATCCGTTCTTGAGATATTTTGGTGGATTACTTACATGCGCCAGAACCCGCGACTGACCGGGCGCATATCTTCAGCAGTCATAAAAACCGTGGGGTCAACGCTTTTGATGAGGTCCATCGCCTGCCCCACCTGGCGGCGAAACAGGCTGATGTTGAGCAAAATCACTTCGCCGTCCTTGCCGCGCGCTGGGATTTCCGTCACCGCAAAGCCAGCCCCGCGCAGCTTTTCCGCTACCTCATGCCCCAGCGCAGTGCTGATAACTCGCAGGTTGATGTACCCGATGGCCATGCGCTCCTCGGCCCACATGCCCACCACGTTACCGGTCGCAAAACCGGCCGAGTAGGCAAAGAGATTGAGGATGTTATCAATGCTGTCAATGACAAAGGTAAACGCCACCACATAAATGATGGTCTGGATGAAGCCCAGTATCCAGGTCAGCAGGCGGCGGTTACGCAGCACCATCATCACCCGTACCGTATCCAGGGCCATATTCAGCACCCGCAGCACAAAAATCAGCCCGGCAACTAACCAGGGCCCGGAATTCATCAGGCTTTCCATCTGGCACCTTCCTTGTGGCAATAACCCTTCATTGACTTGCGCCTACTTGCCTTCCGCCACCGGGCTGTCGGTGCTTTGCATCACGGGCAGGTACAGCCGCTGGGTGTATTCCTTCACCATGCGGGTCATGCTGAAGCGCGGCGCCAGCGTGCGCAGGCATTCTTTCACCATGCCCACCCATTTCACCGGCAGCTTGTCGCCGGGGCGCTGGTCATAGTACAGCGGGATAATTTCATTCTCCAGTGTGTTGTACAGGCTTTCAGCATCGGCCCGGTCCTGTTCGGCCGGGTCGTCGTAGGCGCGGTCTTCGCCAATTGCCCAGCCGTTCTGGCCATTGTAGCCTTCGCGCCACCAGCCATCCAGAATCGAGAAATTGAGTACACCATTGAGGGCCGCTTTCTGGCCGCTGGTGCCACTGGCTTCGTTCGGGCGGCGGGGGGTGTTCAGCCACACATCCACGCCCTGCACCAGGTAGCGGGCGATGTTCATGTCATAGTCTTCCAGGAACACCAGCCGGCCACCATTTTCGGCCTGTTTGACCTTGCGGTAGACTTCTTGAATCAGCAGTTTGCCGGGTTCATCGGCCGGGTGGGATTTGCCCGCAAAAATAATCTGCACCGGCCGGTTGGGCTGGTTAATGAGCTTCAGCATGCGGTCCAGGTCGCTTAATACCAGCCCGGCCCGTTTGTAGGTGGAGAAACGGCGCGCAAAGCCAATCGTGAGGGCGTAAGGGTCCAGCAGCGTGCCGGAGGCCACCACCTGCACCGGATGTACGCCATCCAGCCGCCACTGGTGGCGGGCACGCTCGCGCATGTAGGCCACCAGTTTGCGTTTGAGGTGTTTGCGCACTTCCCAAAGTTCCTCATCCGGGATGTTCAGCGCATTTTCCCAGAGTTCCGGGTTAGACATATCCTGCAGCCAGTTTTCTGGCAGATAGGTATTGAAAAGCTCGCGCAGGCGGCGCGCCAGCCAGGTGCCGGTGTGGATGCCATTGGTCACGTGCGTAATCGGCACATCCGCTACTTTTTTGGTCGGGTAGAGGAATTGCCACATGTCACGCGCCACCTGCCCATGCAGTTCGGAAACGCCGTTGGAGATGGCGCTCATCCGCAGCGCCAGCACCGGCATGCTGAAAGTCTCGCCCCAGGAGAGCGTTCGCCCGGCGATTTCCATAAACTGCTCGCGGTTCAGCCCCAGCTCCGGCCACAGGTGCGAGAAGTACTTGTCCATTAACCACAGCGGAAACTCGTCGTTACCGGCGGGTACAGGGGTGTGAGTGGTGAAGATATTGCCGCGCCGGGTTTCTTCGGCGGCGGCTTCAAAAGTCCGCCCGCCCGCCACCTTCTCGCGGATGCGCTCCAGCGAAAGAAAGGCCGAGTGGCCCTCGTTCATGTGCCAGACATTTGGGTTGTAGCCCAGCATGCGCAGGGCGCGCACCCCGCCTACGCCGAGGATGATTTCCTGGCTGATGCGCAGGTCCAGGTCGCTGCTGTACAGGCGGGCAGTCAGCATCCGGTCGCTGTCGCTATTCCCCTCTACATTGGTATCCAGCAGGTATAGTGGGGCGCGGCCCACCCGTACCTCCCAGATGCGCGCCTGCACCACCCGCCCGGGCAATTCCACTGCCACCGTCAGCGGTTTTTCATCTTCATCTATCAGCGGCAGCACCGGCAGGTCACTGAACTTAAGGCTAACCTGGTGGGCCTCCTGCCAGCCGTCTTCGGTAATGTGCTGGCTGAAGTAGCCCTGGGTGTACAGAAAGCCAACGGCCACAAATGGCAGGCCGAGGTCGGAGGCTTCCTTGACGTGGTCGCCGGAGAGCACCCCCAGGCCGCCTGCGTAAATCGGCAGGGTTTCATGCAGGCCAAACTCGGTCGAGAAGTAGGCAATCGGGTTGTAGCGCAGGTCGGCGTAGTTCTGCAGGAACCAGGTATCCTCGGCCGCCATGTAGCGGTCGAACTGCTCCAGCATGCGGTCATAGAACTCCACATACCATTTATCAAACGTAACCGCGTTCAGGCGGGCGCGGGGCGCCTGCCGCAAAAACTTAACCGGGTTGTGGTAGGTTTCCTCCCACAGGTGGGGGTCAATGTATTCAAACAAACGCTGGGTTTCTTTCTCCCAGGTCCACCACAGGTTGTAGGCCAGCTCGCCGAGGCGCTCAATGCGCTCCGGCAGGTTAAAGTGATTGGGTGTTTTCGTGCGAAAAGCTTCCATCGCGTACCTTCTTGTTCAGAGGGAGTGTTGTTCAGACTACGGCAAAGAATCTTACCATGCCTTGTGCGACGAGCGCGGTATAATTAACCTGCTGCTTGGAACCGCACCTGCGGAACGAGACGGCGCAACAAGCGAAAAAATTGCTTGAAGCCCCACCCCGCATTACCGGGGTTGGATTGCCGTCCGTGCCTCTGGCAGCGGACGATTGTTTTTAACGGACTCTACCAACCCGGAGGGTACCCATGTCCACCACCAAACCCAAGAAGCCCCAGAATCAGACCCAGACCGAGCGTACCAGGGTCACCACCCGCACGTTTAAGCTCAAAAAAAAGCGCGGCGAAATCATCACCATGCTCACCGCCTATGACTATCCCACCGCCCTGGCAGTGGACAAGGCCGGCATCGATTCGATTCTGGTCGGCGATTCGCTCGGCATGGTCGTGCTCGGCTACCCCAACACCCTGCCGGTCACCATGGAAGACATGCTCCACCATTGCAAGGCGGTGGCGCGCGGCGCTGAATACGCCATGCTGATTGGCGACATGCCCTTTATGTCCTATCAGGTTTCGGTCGAGCAGGCGGTAACCAATGCGGGCCGTTTCCTGCAAGAGGCCGGCATGGACGCCGTCAAACTGGAAGGCGGGCAGGAACGCGCCGCCGCCGTGGAAAAAATTGTACAGGCCGGCATTCCCGTCATGGGGCATATCGGCCTCACCCCCCAGAGCATCAACACCCTGGGCGGGTTCCGCGCTCAGGGCAAAACCGCCGATGCGGCCAAAAAACTGGTGGAGGATGCCCATGCCTTGCAGGCCGCCGGGGCCTACAGCCTGGTGCTGGAATCCGTACCTAAGCAACTTGCTGAACTGATTTCCCAGCAACTGGAAATCCCCACCATCGGCATTGGGGCGGGGGTGGGCTGCGATGGCCAGGTGCTGGTCACCCATGACCTGATTGGCCTGTTCGACCGCTTTACGCCCTCTTTCGTCAAACAATATGCCAGTATGCACAGCGTGATGGCCGAGGCCTTCGCCGCTTTTAAGTCAGAAGTGGAAGCTAAAAAATTCCCCACCGATGACCATAGCGTTACGATGAAAGACGAAGAATGGCTGGCCCTGCTGGGAGAACTGGGGCAATGAAGTTGGTATGGCTGGTAGATACCCCCGATGCCTGAACAAATCCTGATTGTCGGAACCGGGGCGCTGGCCTGCCTGTTTGCCGCCCGTCTGGCAGCCCTTGGCGTGGAAGTCACCATGCTGGGCACCTGGCGCGAGGGCCTGCTGGCCCTGATGCAGTGGGGCGTCACGCTGGTGCAGGCCGATGGCCACCAGACTTCCTATAAAGTCAAAGCCACCGATAATCCGGCCGATTGTGTCGGCGCAACCCACGCCCTGGTGCTGGTCAAGGCTTGGCAAACCGAACGCGCCGCCGCCCAACTGGCCGAATGCCTCGCCCCCGGCGGGCTGGCGCTCACCCTCCAGAACGGCCTCGGCAACTATGAATCTCTGGCGGCCGCCCTGGGGGCCGAGCGGGTCGCTCTCGGCACCACCACCACCGGCGCCACCCTGCTCTCTTCCGGGCGGGTGCGGCCGGGCGGCGAAGGGCTGGTCAGCGTGGGGGCGCACGACCGCCTGCCCCCGCTGGCCGATTTGCTCCAAAAAGCAGGCTTCAATGTCGAGACCCTGGCGGATGTGCAGACATTAATCTGGGGCAAACTGGTGATTAACGCCGCCATCAATCCCGTGACCGCCCTGCTGCGCACCTCCAATGGCGAGATCCTCACCCGCGCTTCCGCCCGCACCCTCTCCGCTGAACTGGCGCGCGAAGTGGCGGCCGTGGCGGCGGCGCGCGGTATCGAGCTGGCTTTTCCCGACCCGGCCGCCGCCGCCGAACAGGTCGCCGAACGCACGGCCAGCAATCATTCCAGCATGTATCAGGACATCCAGCGCGGCGCCCCGACTGAAATTGATGCCATCTGCGGCGCGGTGGTTGCGGCTGGCAAAGCCGCCGGCGTGCCCACCCCTGCCAATGCTGTGGTCTGGCAACTGGTGCGCGCCCTGCGCGAAGGCCCGGAGACATCATGAAAACCGTCACCACGCTGCCGGAATTGCGACCTGCCCGCGCCGCCCTGCCCAACCCGCTGGGCTTTGTGCCCACGATGGGCTACCTGCACGAAGGCCATCTGGCGCTGGTGCGCGCCGCCCAGGCCCGTTGCCAGAGCGTCGTGGTCAGCATCTTTGTCAACCCGGCCCAGTTTGGCCCCAACGAAGACCTTGCCAAATACCCGCGCGACATCCCGCGCGACCTGGCCCTGCTGGAGCAGGCCGGGGTGGATTTGGTCTGGTTGCCCACGCCGGAGGTCATCTACCCGCCCGGTTTCCAGACCTGGGTCGAGGTGTCCGAAGTCAGCCAGCCGCTGGAAGGCGGCATGCGGCCGGGCCACTTTCGCGGCGTCGCCACCGTGGTTGCCAAGCTCTTTAACGCTGTGGGGCCGCAGTTCGCTTTCTTTGGTCAGAAGGATGCTCAACAGGTCGCCGTCCTGCGCCAGATGGTCACCGACCTGAACTTCCCGCTGGAACTCGTCGTTGTGCCTACGGACCGCGAACCGGATGGGCTGGCGCGCTCCAGCCGCAATGTGTACCTGACCGCCGAAGAACGCGCCCAGGCTCCGGCGCTCTATCGCGCCCTCACCGCTGCCGCGGCTGCCTACGCGGCTGGCGAACGGGAGGCTGCAGCCCTGCGGGCCGTGATGCAGGCAACTCTGGCGGCTGCCCCGCTGGCACAGGTGCAGTATGTGTCCTGCGCCGACCCCCGCACTCTGACTGAACTGGAGACGGTTGGCCCGGAGGGCGCGTTGTTGAGCATGGCGGTCTACTTCGGCAAAACCCGCCTGATTGATAATCTGGTATTGGAAAACAGGTAAACAGGTACACAGGTACACAGGGCAATAAAGAACTCTTGGCTGAACTGGAAACTTTTTGGAGGACGGCATGCTGCTCACGATTGACATTGGCAATACCAACGTAACCCTCGGCCTGTACGATGGCGAAACCCTCGGCCCGCGCTGGCGGCTGGCTACCAGCCATGACCGCATGCCGGACGAATACGGCCTGGATTTCTTCCACCTCCTCCAGCACGCGGGCGTGGCCCCCGAGCAACTCGGCGGCATCTGCATGGCTTCGGTTGTGCCGCCCCTCACCAGCAAAATCGTGGAGGCCTGCCGCAACTACCTGCAAAAAGACCCGCTGGTGGTGGATGCAGGGGTGAAGACTGGCGTGCGCATCCTGTATGAGGACCCCAAAGCCGTTGGCGCAGACCGGGTGGTGGATTGCGCCGCCGTCCAGCGTGTATACGGCGGCCCGGCCTGCGTGGTGGATTTTGGCACCGGCACGACCTTTGACGCTATCTCCGCCGAAGGCGACTACCTCGGCGGGGCCATCGCGCCCGGCATTGGCATTGCCGCCGACGCGCTCTTTCAACGC
>CAZEQN010000100.1:0-9223 GCA_964514335.1 uncultured Anaerolineaceae bacterium | reverse complement strand
ACCCTTCAATTCCCGCGAGCGCGATACTGGAAAATCCCGACAAAGCGAGATTGCTTGTGCCGATAAAGTTACCCAGTCGGTCCTGGTTCATGGGGCATCTAAGATGGTATGAAAGTCTTAAGGGCAAGGGTGAGGAGTATTTTCAAAGAAATTACGGCAAGGAGGTATGGGAAACTTTATTTCAAATCTGGGATACTCATACCCATATTGCGCAGTTCCCGCATCAGTACGTATATGCCGATCACGCCCTCCTAAAAATCCCTGTTGTGGATGAAGGGACCAGGCAGGCGGTTTTTCAGGTATGGGTCACGATTCTGATTGATGCATATACCCGCTGCATCCTTGGATTCTACCTTTCTATTGATGGCCCTTCAATTTCCACTCTAACCGGCGCTCTTCGCAATGCGATCTGGCCAAAGGATGACTTGCTAAGAGAGTTTGGAATTACTGGAAAATGGCACTGTATGGGGGTGCCCAGTGGAATCTCCTGGGATAATGCCTGGGCACATCTTTCCGCTACACTTTGGGAATTCACACGTCACCCGGAATTTCAAATCCTACTTCAGTATCGCCCTCCCTACTTGGCCAGATCGGGGTCGATAATCGAAAGATACTTGGGAAATATGCAGGGAAAAGTTAAGAGGCTTTATAAGTCGGGCATTAAGAGTAAGGACAAGGCGGCTATAGGATTTGCCAGGCGCAACGCTGTTTTGATCGTAGACGATATTCTTGCATTGGTATTGGAACAGATTGTCGATTATCAAAACACGCCACACTCAGAGTTAGAGGGGATGACCCCGCAGGAAAAGTGGGATGACTATTTCAGCGATGGCATCCCGTTCGTTCCCAGCTTTACACCAGATATTGAGCGACTGTTTCTTAGATTGCATCCCAAGGATGTGAGCCTCACTAAAAATGGTGTTTCACTGTTTACCCTTGCTTACAAACCAGTAACGGGCCAGGGGAGGATTGAGATATTTCCATCGGAAGCGCGACGCGATCGCGCTGGGCGGATCATCAAGTATTCGGTTCGATTCGATCCCGATGATATCAGCAAGATATCTCTTATGCACAACGGGAATTGGGTGTGTGACGCGTATGCCAGGCAACTTCGACAGGCTGATGGCACGTACTTAAGAGTTGGGTTTAAGGAAATGGAGCTCGCGAAGAAGCTGTCGAAGCGCGAACATGGAACGCCAACCAGGTGGTTGCATTATGTTAGCAAGGCTCAAGAGCAGCAACGTGTCAGGACAGTAGAGCAGCGTCGGATCAAGGCCCATCTGGATCCAAAACGAGGGGCAAGAAAATCAATGAAACCTCAAGAAATATCGGAAGCACTGGGTCAAATGGCCTCTGAATTGCCTGATCCTACTGACGCGTTGCTTAAATTCCTTAATGGCAAGGATGTCAAATAATGAATTTGACCGAGTTGATTGCCCCTACCGAATTTTCGGATCAGTTTGTTGCCAGGCGTCTCAAGTTACTGCGAAAATGGCAGTCCAAATTTGAGCGAAACATGAAGGCGACTTCTGCTCTTCTGCAATCCATGAGCGAGTCGGGTGATGTTGATGAAGATATGGGCGCCCATTTGATTGGCCATAGGCGCGTTCAGAAGATGCAGTTGGTTGAGAAGCCCTTAGTGTTTTCCACTGATGTGATTCGGGAATACGGGTATGAATCAATGCATGCAATGCTATGTGCTCAATATGCTTCCATGACCCGAAAACAAAAAGATCTCTGGATGAATAATTTCCTTTATGTCATGACTCCAGATCACCGGAGGATCTTCGCAAAGATTGAGAGAGTGCTTCACTACAAGTCCTTCGGACAACAGAGAAATTTCATGCTGGGCGGGGCATCTGGGTCAGGCAAAACACTGCTGCTTAATTGGTTCTGCTGGTGTTTTCAGCCGCGGGTTGGGAAAACATCGAATTTAGTACACGTCCTTAAAATAGATGCTCCAGTCAATAACAAGTCTGCTATACCATTGCTCAAGCGTTTTCTGTTTGCTTTAGGGCATCATATTCCTGGAGTTGAGGAGACCCTCCTGAACCGATTACTTCTCTACTCTGAAATTTGCGGTGTCAAGTTGATTATCATCGATGAAATTGAGCACATAAGAGTGCATTGGCTGAAAAGGCGTATCCTGGAGATCTCAAACCTATCACCAGGTATTCCAATAGTCATTGCATCCTGCGATCCGGTGAACTGGATTGGTACAGATACTGAAATCAATGGTAGGTGGAAAGACAGGCCATATCTAACCCCGTATAAAGGCGAAAAGCTTATCGGCTTGCTTAGTTTCCTGGAGCTGGCCCTTCCATTGAGCGCACCATCATATCTGCCGCACATGGAAATCAAAGCCTCAAAAAAGAAGAATGACTTTATCCCCGGACCCGCAAAATTGATAGAGGAGATGACGGACGGGATTCTGCGCGACATTATGTTGTTGCTGATTGATGCTACGAATCGCTGCCTGGATTCAAATCTTCCGCGCATTACCCCTGAATTACTTGTGGCGACTTGGGATGATATCCAAACAGACGGATATCCTACGGGTCTTGAGGGCTGAGTTTCGTGGATCACGGTTTTGTTCTGGCGATCAGGCCTACACCTATTGATGGCGAATCTTTTTCAAGTTACATTTCGCGGCTAGCCCACGCGAATTTGGTTGATGCGCCCTGGGGTGGGTGGGCAGCTTTTCTAAGAGACCTGGGAATTTCGAAACGCAGCCTTTATCTGTGCGAGTTATTCCCACAAGACTGTTTCAGCAAAGCATCTAAGTTGTTGGCAGTTTCTGTAGAAGAATTATTGAGTATGTCTCTGGCCCAGGTTGCATCAAACTTTGGGGTGCCAGTTTCCAATCGTGCACTCCGCAAGTTTCTGGAAGGCACTGTTACTTCGCACCTGCGATATTGTCCATTATGTCTAGGAAAGTACGGCGGATTTATGTTGAACTGGCGATTCTTGTCGTTAGAAGGTTGTCCAGAACATGGAATCCGCCTTCTTGATTCTTGCCCCAACTGTAACAGCCAACTGCCGCTTGCGCACCCAATCTTAGGTGGCCGCCAATGCCCTAATTGTGATGCCCATCTTTGTCAGGCAAACACAACTCCAATGTCAATGAGCGAGGAGATTAGAGCAGAATACTTTCAGCAAGAGATACGGGTTTTGTTGTCACCCAGGGAAAATGGGATATACAGGGAGCGCCTTGCTCATAAGATGATAGTAGCGAGAAGTAGTGTTCGAACTTGCCGGGTTCGTATTGCCAAATCTATGGGAGTAGGATTAAAGAGGATTAGTCGTTCGGAACAAAGGAACATCCATTCGGGGAAGTTGAAATGGATTTGGGACTATAAAGACTTCTTTGGATTCACTTTTGAGGAAATACTGGATCCGGACTGTGATATCTCTGAGGACATGATAATTGATCAGGTCAACCGGTTAGAAATTATGCGAACTGCATTTCGAAAAGAACGGGATGAGGCGCGTGGCGGGGTTATTCGCCACGACGAAACCGTACTCCTAGAGGAAAACAGTAACTTGATTAGGGATAGCAATATTAGGCGAAGGGGCAAGCCCAAGCGGATGCCAATGTTCGATCTTTACCCAAAGGTTGAACGCGAGATTCAACGTCAATGGGTCGAGGGAATTACCGCAATGAGTAATGAAATCCAGAGCAATAATATGAAGGTTTCTGAAATTGCAGATCGATTGGGGTTAGATAGAAGGCGATTGTACTTTTTTCCAGAAGTTGTTGATCAGCTTGAAAAGTTGGGCGCAAGAGGAGGGTAGTGGCATTGTTCTTCAAGGTTGCTCTCTAACATATCAGTCGAAATTAATTCCTATTTTTCCGGATTTATTCTGGACACTTACTTTTTTCCGGAGTTATGCTGGACGTGACAAATAGTACCGCAGAGTGGGTTTTGAGTCTTGCAAAGTGGGGGGAAATGGGCTAAAATGGGTCAATTCGTGGGACGATGTGGTTTAAAGTGGGACGCCGGGCAACCGGCGTCTCGGTGGTTAATTGGAGGATGGAACAAATGTTCTTGGGGCAGTACCGCCACAACCTGGATGACAAAGGCCGCCTGACCGTGCCCGCCCGCTACCGCGAGCTGCTCGAGGCCGGCGCCTTTGTGCTGCAAGGGTTTGACCGCAACCTGATGGCCCTGACCGCCCCGGCCTTTGAAGCCATGATCCGCCAGGTCAACCAGATGAATATGGTGGACCCCCACACCCGCGAACTCAAACGCCTGTTGTTCTCCACCGCTGACCGGATTGAGCCGGACAAGAGCGGCCGCATCCTCCTCCCGCAGTTCCTGCGCGAGCTGGCCGGGCTGGAAAGTGAAGCGGTGCTGGTGGGCGTGGGTGACTATTTTGAAATCTGGGCCCCGGATGCCTGGGAAGCCCAGTTTGCCCAACTGCAGGATGCAGATGCCAACGCCCAGCGCTTTGCCGGGCTGCAATTGAGCGCCGAAGAGGCATGAACGCCGAGCCGCATCTGCCGGTTCTTTACCATGAAGTACTGGCTGCCCTGGTGCAGCCGCACGTCCAGCGCTTCGCTGACCTGACGGTCGGGGCGGGTGGGCATGCCTGGGGCCTGCTGGAGGCGGCCCCAGCCGCCCACCTGCTCGGGCTGGATGTGGACCCGCAGGCCCTCGCTCTGGCAACCGCCCGGCTGGCCGAATACGGCGAGCGGGCGACGCTGGTGCAGGTCTCCTACACCACCCTGGCGCAGCAACTGGCGGCACAGGGCTGGGACAGCGTGGACGGGCTGGCGCTCGACCTGGGCGCTTCCTCGATGCAGTTTGACACGCCGGAGCGGGGCTTCTCCTTCTTAAATGAAGCCCCGCTGGATATGCGGTTCGACCCGCACAACCCGCTGACCGCCGCCGACATCGTCAACGAGTGGCCGGAAGAGGAACTGGCGGCGATTTTGTACGAGTACGGTGAGGAACGTTTCTCCCGCCGTATTGCCCAGCGGATTGTGGAAGCCCGGCCGCTGACCACCACCAGCCAACTGGCCGGGGTGGTGGCAAGGGCGCTGCGAGCGCCACGCCACGGCCAGCGCATTCACCCGGCCACGCGTACCTTTCAGGCCCTGCGGATGGCGGTGAATGATGAACTGGGCAGCATCCGCCAGGTGTTACCCCAGATGCTGGCGGCCCTGGCCCCCGGCGGGCGGATGGCGGTCATCGCCTTTCATTCGCTCGAAGACCGGCTGGTGAAGCAGTTTATGCGCCAGCACAGCCAGCCCGGCCCGGCCGGGGAACCCCCGGCGCTGGAATTGCTGCAACGCAAACCGCTGACGGCCAGCGAAAACGAAATGCAAACCAACCCGCGGGCGCGCAGCGCCAAACTGCGGGTGGCGCAGAAAACAGGGCACTGAAGCAACCGGCTGGAACGGAACTTGCAGGACGAAAGAGACTATGGCAAACGGAATCGCACTCATACAGGCCTATCAACAGGCCCCCTGGCGTAAAGACATCCAGCGGGTGGGCGTCATCGCGTCGCTGGTGGTGGTGGCGGCGCTGGTGGCGGCCGGTTACTTGAGCGTTACCGCCGCCGCCGCCGGGGTGGGGCGGGCGGTGCAGCGCGCCCAGGCGGATATCCGCAAATTAAGCCAGACCAACGAACATCTCCAGACCCAGCTCGGCGTACTGACCAGCGCCCGCACCATGCAGGAGCGCGCCGCCGACCTTGGTTTTGTGCCGGTTGAAAAAGAGCAACTGGTCTTCATTCAGGTCGCGGGTTATGGCGGCCGCCCGGCCGCCAGCCTGGCCCCCGAGCCGGAAGGCAATGCCCTGCTCGGCAGCCAATTGCCGCGTGAATACACCCTCTCTTTACTGGAATGGGTGCAGGACACCATCCTGCTGCTCACCCTGCCGGGGAGCCAGCCCTGATGAACGGCGGCTGGCGGCTTTCGATGCTGGGGATGGGGCTGGCGGCCTTTGGCGCCCTAATCCTCGGCATGGCCGGTTACCTGATGTTCGGCCCGCAGGCCGAAGTCTTTCGCGAGCAGGGCCAGGAATATGCCGTTGACCGGCTGGAAATCCTGCCGCCGCGCGGCCAGGTCTATGACCGCTGGGGCAGTTTGCTGGCCGGCAATGTCACCGTCTATGAAGTCGGCGCCAACCTGTATGAAGTGCAGGACCCCGAAGCGATTGCGCGGGCGATTAATGGCGTAACCGGGCAGGACTATTACACCATTCTGGAACGCGCCAGCATCCCGGCCGGGCCGAATGCGGTTTACGTCACTCTGGCGAATTACGTCCCGGCCGATAAAGCCCAACTGTTGATAGATTATGTGGAAGAGCAGACCAACCCGGAGACGGCGGTGGCGGGCGCGCCCAGCCTGGCCGGGCTGGTTTTTAAGGAACATCTGATGCGCGCCTACCCGGAACGCGACCTGGCCTCGAATGTATTGGGCTTCGTCAACCGTGAGGGCCTGGGCTACTTTGGCATTGAGCAGTACTACCAGGACCGCCTCTCGGGCGAGGGCGAAACCGTCTCGGTGGCGATTGACCCGAACCTGGCGGCGGCTCTGCCGGAAGTGCCGCCCGGCGCCAGCCTGATTCTGACGATTGACCGCGAAATTCAGTTGATGGTCGAAGACCTGCTGGACCAGGGCGTGCAGTTTTACGGGGCCGAGGCCGGTACGGTGGTGATTATGGACCCCCGCACTGGCGACATCCTGGCGATGGCCTCCACCCCCCGGCTTGACCTGAACGAGTACTGGACCTATGTGGATGTCTACCCCGGCGAAACGCCCTTCAACCGCGCCGTGAGCAAGGCTTACGAACCCGGCTCGGTCTTCAAGGTCTTTACCGTGGCGGCCGCCCTGGATAGCGGCACAGTTAACCCGAACAGCAGTTACACCGACATTGGCGTATACAACCTCGGCGGGCACAGCATCCTGAACTGGAACCGCGGCGCCTGGGGCCGCCAGGACATTACCGGCTGTTTGCAGCACTCGCTGAATGTGTGCATGGCCTGGCTGGCGGATACGATGCAACCTGACCTGTTTTATGAATACCTCAACCGCTTTGGTTTTGGGCGCGCCACCGGCCTGGATTTGGCGGGCGAGGCCACCGGCCGCCTTAAGGAACCCGGCGATAAAGACTGGTACCTCTCGGATTTGGCGACCAACTCCTTCGGTCAGGGCATTGCGGTTACGCCGGTGCAGATGCTCATGGCGATTTCGGCTATTGCCAATGATGGCGTTATGGTTGTGCCACGTCTGGCCCTGGGCATGGTGGATGGCGGCCGCCAGTACACCTTCAGCCCGCAACAGGCCGGCCAGCCAATTACGGCCGAGACCGCCAATACCCTCAATAAGATCCTGGCCGTTTCGCTGGAGTCAGAAGCCTCGAATGCCCTTGTGCCGGGCTACCGCATTGCCGGCAAGACCGGCACCGCCCAGATCCCGATGCCCACCGGCGGTTACCATCCCTCGGCCACCAACGCTTCCTTTGTCGGCTGGGGGCCGGTGGATGACCCGCAGTTTATCGTCTATGTCTGGCTCGAAGAACCCAGCGCCTCCATCTGGGGTTCAGATACCGCCGCGCCCCTGTTTGCCCAAATCGTCGAGCGGCTGGTGGTGCTGCTCAACCTGCCGCCGGATAGCGTCCGGGCCGGGTTCAGCGACCCTTAGGAGAAGCCGTGCTCACTCTTGCGGATGTGCTGGCAGCTCTGACCCCCATGCACCCGGAGGCCCCCCAGGTCATCACCGAAGCGGTGATTGACTCTCGCAAGGCCAGTCCGGGTTCATTGTTTGTGGCGTTACCCGGCCAGCGGGTGGATGGGCATGACTTTGTGGCGGCGGCCTTTGCGGCTGGCGCTTCGTTTGCGCTGGTGCAGCGCGACCTCGGCCCGGACTTTACCACCCTGGACCTGCGCCAGCCGCTGCCAGATTCTCTGACCGACCTGACCCTGCCGCTCTGCCTGCGGGTGGCGGACAGTCTGGCCGCCCTGCAACAGATTGCGCGCCACTGGCGCGCCTGCCTGCCGGAGGTGCGCGTGATTGGCATTACCGGCTCGGTGGGTAAATCCACCACCAAAGAGATGGTGGCTGAAGTGTTGAGCCACAAGTACCGCACCCTGAAAACCAGCGGCAACTTTAATAATGAAATCGGCCTGCCGCTCACGCTGCTAAGCCTGGCGCGCGGCCACCAGCGGGCGGTGCTGGAAATGGGCTTCTATGTGCCGGGTGAAATCAAATTCCTGTGTGAAATCGCCCGGCCGGTGGTGGGGGTCGTCACCAACATCGGCACAGTGCACGCCGAGCGCGCCGGCAGCCAGGATGTGATTGCGGCGGGCAAGGGCGAGCTGGTCGAAAGCCTGCCGCCGGAAGGCTGGGCGGTGCTGAATTATGACGATGAACGCGTGCGGGCGATGGCTGGCCGCACACGCGCCCAGGCGCTGTTTTACGGCCTGACCCCCGAAGCTCACCTGTGGGCGGATGAGATTGAAGGGCTGGGGCTGGAGGGCATTCGCTTCCGGCTGCATTACGAGGGGCAGGTCTTCCCGCTGAAAGTGCCGATGCTCGGCCGCCATTCGGTGCACACGGCGTTGCGGGCGGCCGCCGTCGGGCTGGTGGAAGGCCTGGACTGGGCGGAAATCATCGCCGGGCTGCGCTTCGGGCACATGCAGTTGCGGCTGGTGGCGGTGCAGACCGCCCGCGGCGCGCTGCTGCTGGATGACACCTACAACGCCTCGCCTGAATCTACCCTGGCGGCGTTAAACTTACTGGCCGAACTGGAAGGCCGCAAAGTGGCCGTGCTGGGCGACATGCTGGAACTGGGGCAGTACGAGCGCCAGGGCCACCATATGGTCGGCCTGCGGGCAGCGGAAGTGGCGGATGAACTGATTACCATCGGGGTGCGGGCGCGCGAAATCGCCGCCGCCGCGCGCCAGGCCGGCCTGGCCGAAAGCGCCATTCATGAGGTCGCCGACAGCCCGGCGGCAGTGGCGCTGCTGCGCGGCCGGCTGGGGCAGGGCGATGTGGCCCTCGTGAAAGGCTCGCGCGGCATGCGCATGGATAGCATCGCCCCGGCATTGGAGGCAGGCACATGACTCAACCCTCGGTTGCGCTGGCATTGGCAGCGATTGCATTCATCCTCACGGTCATCTGGGGCGGGCCGCTGATTCGCATTCTGCGGGCGTTGAAGATGGGCGATAGCATCCGGCTGGAGTTGCCCGATTCCTATCAGGCCAAGGCGGG
>CAZEQN010000099.1:0-9394 GCA_964514335.1 uncultured Anaerolineaceae bacterium | reverse complement strand
TGCTGGAACGCCTGCTGGGGCACGACCTGGCGGCCAGCCGGGAACTGCTGGGGGTATGCCTGGGCCTGACCGACGCGGAATGGAACCGCGAGTTTGATGCCGGCTGGCGCACGCTGCGGCGCACCTTTGAGCATATGCTCTTCAATATTGAAACCTGGACCGACCTGATGCTGGAACGCCCGGTGCGCACAAACGAAGACCCGCTTACGGCAGCCGAATTGCTGGCGCGGCTTGAAGAGAGTTACGCGGAGTTTGCGGCTCTGGCGCGTGCCCGGGAAGCGGAAAACCGGCTGGATGACCTGTGGACGGATGTGCTGGACGAACCGCCGGCGCAAAAGTCATTCGGCGGGGCGATTGGACACGTGATTACCCATAACATGCACCACCGCGCCGAAGCGCAGCATATGCTCCACCGGTTGGGGGTGCCGGATGTACCAGAAGGTGACCTGATGGGTTGGGACCAGCGGCGGCGGCTGGCTGATACTTAGAACCTCCAACAAATCTGCCGGGGCTACATCCTCAAGATTGGGGCGCAGCATGCTGCGCCCCTACAAAATCCGTGTTTGCTGGCGCGATTTCGGTGGTTGATCAGGTTTTGTTAGCGGCTCTTAACCATCCAGCACATCTTGACCGAAAGCCCGGGCGCGGGTAGAATTCCGTGTTGCCTCAGGCCCGTCCTGTGGCGGGTCACTTCAAAAATCTATACTGCCGTTTTGTGCAGCCCGGCATCCTGAGCCCGTGGAAACCGCCACGCCCGCAGGATACCAGGCTACTGGCTTTTACCGGAGAGACGACCGACCGTGTTTGAAACGCTCACCCAACGCCTGACGAAGGTCTTCAACGACCTGCGCCGCCGCGCCCGCCTGACGGAAACCGAGGTGGATGCGGCTTTGCGCGAGGTGCGTCTGGCGTTGCTGGAAGCGGATGTGAACTTCGGGGTGGTCAAGGACTTTCTGGAACGGGTGCGCGGCCGGGCGGTTGGTGCTGAAGTTTCACGGGCGCTGAACCCGGCCCAGCAGGTCATCAAAATCGTGCACGAAGAGCTGGTCGCCACGCTGGGGGCAGCCGCTCCGCTGAACTTGAGCGGCCCGAAGCCGCGGGTGGTGATGCTGGTGGGCTTGCAGGGTTCAGGCAAGACCACCACGGCCGCCAAACTGGCCAGGAAACTGCGCGGCGAAGGCGAGCGGGTGCTACTGGTAGCCGCCGACCCGTACCGCCCGGCGGCGGTGCAGCAGTTGCAGGCGCTCGGCCAGCGGATTGGGGTGGAGGTCTTCCACCAGCCGCAGGTCGCCCCGCCCAAACTGGCGCAGGCCGCCCAGGAAAAGGGCCTGCTGGGCGGTTACTCGGTGGTGATACTGGACACGGCTGGCCGCGGCCAGTTGGACGAAGCCCTGATGGGCGAGTTGAAAGCGATACAGGACACGGTCTATCCGATTGAGACGCTGCTGGTGGTGGATGCGATGATCGGCCAGGAAGCGGTCAATGTGGCGCAGGGCTTTAAGGCGGCGGTAGGGCTGACCGGGCTGGCGCTGACCAAGCTGGATGGCGATGCGCGCGGCGGGGCGGCCATCAGCATCCGCAGTGTAACCGGCGTGCCGCTGAAATTCCTGGGCGTGAGTGAAGATTTGGATGGTCTGGAAGCCTTTGACCCAGGCCGCCTGGCAGGGCGCATTCTGGGGATGGGCGACATGCTGGGGCTGATTGAAAAGGCCGAAGCCAACCTGGATGCCGAGCAGGCCGCCCAGGGCGCCGAAAAACTGCTCTCCGGCGAATTTACGCTGGAAGATTTTGCGGAACAGATTCAGCAGGTGCGCAAGATGGGGCCGCTGGGGCAACTGCTGGGGATGCTGCCGGGCCAGATGGGCAGCCTGGCCGCCAACGTGGACCCGCAGGAAGCCGAGCGCAACCTGAAACAAACCGAAGCCATTATTTCATCAATGACGATTGTGGAACGGCGCAAGCCAAAAATTATTGATGCCAGCCGCAAACGCCGAATTGCGCGCGGCTCGGGCACCGATGTGCAGGCGGTTAACCGGCTGCTGAAACAGCATCTGGATATGCTGCGGATTATGAAACAGTTTAAGAAACCCGGCGGGCGCGGCATGCCGCGCGGGTTCGGATACCCGGCGGCCGGCCGCCTGCGCCCCTCCCCTCCCGTCCAGTTGGGAGCCTCACCGCAGACCGCCGCCGCACAGCAGAACACACACTCAAACCACTTAGAAACAGGAGACACAAAGAACATGGTACGTTTACGTTTACGCCGAGTAGGCCGCAAGAAGCAGACGTCCTTCCGCATTGTGGCGGCGGACAAAGAAGCGCCGCGCGATGGGCGCTTTCTGGAAATCGTGGGCTTTTACAACCCGCGCACCAATCCGGAAACGGTGCAGTTGAAGGAAGACCGGGTATACACCTGGCTTTCGAACGGCGCCCAGCCAAGCGAATCGGTGGAGCGCATTCTGCGCACAGCCGGGGCGCTGGAGCGCTGGGAGCGGATGAAGAAGGGCGAGAGCCTGGAGAAACTGCTGGCAGAAGCCGCGGCCGCCGAAGCCAGCCGCAACACCGGCACCACCACCCGCCACGCCGCGCCGGCCCAGAGCAAGAAGAAAGCCAACGCCCCGGCTCCGGTTGTGGAAGAGAAGCCCGCCCCGGCGGCCGAAGCGCCGGCTGAAGAGGTTGTGGCCGAAGCGGAAACCCCGGTGGTCGAAGAAGCCCCGGCCGCAGACGCTCCGGCGGAAGAAGCGGCGGCGGAAGAAGCCCCGGCCGTAGAAGAAAAGACCGAAGAGTAATTTTTTCAGGTATCATACACGGGCGGCGCTGGCACAGGCCGCCTGTGTATGCACTTCCACTACCAACGGCAAGGGAGAACGCCCATGCGTGAGCTTATCGAATACATCGCCACTTCGCTGGTGGATGACCCGACGCAGGTATTCGTGACCCAGCGCCGCCAGGGCGCGACGGTCAATGTGCGGCTGGAAGTGAGCAAACAGGATATGGGCCGCGTAATTGGCCGCAATGGCAAAGTGGCGGCAGCGATGCGCACCCTGTTGCGGGTGGCAGCGGCCAACGACCACAAGCGCGCCAACCTGCAAATCGTGGAGCCGGAATGACCTCAAGCCGGCGACAGGCGGCGGCGCGCCGCCGCAACCCGGAAAAAAACGCAGGCCTGCCGCTTTCCGGCGGGCCTGAATTTCTACTGGTGGGAATTCTGCGGCGGCCGCACGGGGTGAAGGGCGAAATGTTGATGGCGGTGCTGACGGACTTCCCGGAACGGCTGACGCCGGAGACGACCCTGTACCTCGGCGAGGACCATGAACCGCACTCGCTGACCAGCCGCCGCCACCACAACGACGGCCTGCTGGTGCGCTTTGACGACCACCAGCGGCGCGAGGACGTGGAGACCTGGAGCAACACGAATGTGTATGTGCCGGCGGCCGACCGGCCGCCCCTGCCGGAGGGCGAGTATTACCTGCATCAACTGGTGGGGTTGCGGGTGGTGACGGACGAAGGCGAGACGCTCGGCGAGCTGACCGAGGCGCTGGAAACCGGGGCCAACCTGGTGTATGTGGTGCGCACGCCGGAGGGCAAGGAAGTGCTGTTGCCAGCGATTGATGAGGTGGTGCTGAAGGTGGATGTACCGGGTGGACAGATGACGGTGCATCTGCTGGACGGGTTGGTTTAGGGCGGGTTGAGAGGTTGTTTGCCTTTCGCAAGTCAGCCAACCTGATTTGAACCCAATCTTTGGTTTGGGATTGTATTCCAGTGAACTGGTTTGAATACCAAAGTTGGACGGGATTCCTCGCTTGGCCGAACGCTGCTGCGCAGCGTCGGCTTGCTCGGAATGACAAGACTCGCGACTATTGAAAATTACAACTTGCCTGGATCCTTTTGCAGAGCCGCCGAGGGCGGTTTTTTGATTCAGGCAAGATTTAGAACGCCTAACAAAACTGCCGAGTTCCATTATCAAGGTAGGGGCGCAGCATGCTGCGCCCCTGCCAAGACCTTGTTTGCCCGCGAGCATTTGGAAGGCAATTAGGTTTTCTAGGGGCTGTTAGTAGACCCCGATAAATACCAGAATCTTGTTGTGGTCAGAATAATGAACCAGTACCATTTGCGTGACCAAATTGTTTTCGACGAAACATTCTATAGATATTGGTTCGGGAATTCCCAATTCAAGCTTGTCACGATCCAATTGCCACTGAAGAGGTTCGGGATTCAATTGACGGCTGTTGGGGTCATAGCACAAGGTTGACTCTATAAATTCCAAATACTCATCTGAATCCATCCAGAAAATAACTGCCTGATTTGAAAAGGGCAGATTTTTGCGCTGAATTTGAATCTGGTAAGCGCTTGATGGAAATTCAAAATGACCCTGACGCTCGGCAATCGTGATGTCGGATAGTTCCGGCAGGAAGGGCAAATCCAGGCGGTCAGCGATGGCCGGGTAGTTGTTATATACCCAACTCAAGAGACCAGCCACGATGAAAACCAGACCCACAAGCAGGTAAACCATGAGGGAGAAAAGGGCGGAATCGCTCGAATTTCCCCGACCATAAATTAGGTCTCTATGTTCCCCCACACCCTGCCGCGCTACGACAAATTCCGGGGCACCGGATTTACCGCGACCGTGGATGAAGTTGTTTTGCTCTCCCATACCCCCCATTATTGTCACACATTGGGAGGCGGTAAAGACAGGAAACTATGGTTCGTAGGGCCGCAGGATGAAGTCATCCAGGGCGGCGTGGGCAGCGGCCCAGTTGAACGAGCCAGCCAGCACGCCGACCTGGCCTTCGAGGGCATGCGGGGCGGCAGCGGCAATCGTCAGGGTGTCGTTAATCCAGAATTGCAGGACGCCCTGCACACAATCCAGCCGCAGGCGATTGGGGCGCGTGCCCAGCGCGAGGTGGGATGCCGCCTGCCAGGTCTCCATGCCTACAAACGTTTCGCCCTCAGGCGTTACCTGAAACAGGCCGTAGTAACCGGTGTTGGTGACGGCGGCGTAAAAGAAATCATCCGGCGAGCGGTAGCCGCACACCAAGCCGACCAGACCGCTTTCATCGGGGGCGGCCTCGGCGGCAAAACGGGCGGTGACTTCCAGGGTGAGGTCGGCGGCTGGTTCGGGGCGCACACTCCAGAGCAGGGCGCCTTCTTCGTAAATCAGGAAATGGTATTCACCCTCCAGATAGGCGTACTGGCCGTAGGGCGTGTTGAGCTGGTCCCAGCCGCTGGCCGGGTCGCTGAAATCATCCGTGAAGCCGAAAACGGGAGCGGCCGGTTCAGCGGAGGGCGGGGCGGCCTGGGCCGGGGCAGGCAAGGCCGGGTTGGGGCCGGGCAGAGTGCCAGCCCGGAAGGTGCGGACGCTGGCTTCAAAGTCCGGCAGGGCGGCGGCGAAACCCTCGGCGGGAGCGCTGTAGGTGATGTGGTAGAAGGTATCGCCGAGGTGGAAGATATAGAGCAGAGCGCGGCGCGGCGGGTTGGCGGCCGACTGACTGATTTCAAGGCGGGCGGTCTCGGCGCCTTCGAGCGTGCCTGTGAGGGCGGCTTCTACTGTCTCGGTGGGCGGATTGTTGGCGAGGACGCGGTCCAGATGGGCGGCCAGGTCCACGCCGGGGAGGGTGAAGGCGGCGACTTGAACCGTAGTGAGCGCGGCGGGGGTAAGAGTGCGCGCATCGGTGGCCCAGAGCAGGCCGCTGGCAGCGGCTGATTCCAGAGCGAGGGCATCGGCTTCAAAATCCGGGCCGTAGGCGCGCAAGCCAGCCGCCAGGGTAGCGGCTTCGGTGCGCGGGTCGCCACCCGCCCAGCCGGGTGGCAGAAAGAGCGAGACGCCCGAACCGTAGACCGGCGTCCAGCCATCCGGCGGCTGGACGGGCGGCACGGCGGGGGTGGCTGTCTCGGCGGCTTTGGAGGTCAGACCGGGCAGGGCGGGCGACTGGCAGGCGAGAGCAGCCAGAGCCAGCACGACAAATGCGAGCAACGGAGAGGGTTTCATCGAGCAGATTCTATCAGAGGGCGGGTTATTCGTATTTGAGGGCCTGAATGGGTACGAGCGTGGCGGCGCGCAAAGCCGGGTAAAGGCCGGAAAGCAGACCAATGAGAGTGGCAAAGACGACGACAAAGATGGGTAACCAGGCGGGGGTGTAGACGGCCACGCTGGGCGGCGGCCCGCCCTGGCTGGCGGACTGGCCGGCAAGATAGGCGAGGGCGAGGACATTGATGATTTGCCCGGCGGTCCAGCCAAAGAGCACGCCGCCGAGGCCACCCACGAGGCCGATACCCGCGGCTTCGCCGAGGAAGATGCTCATGACATCCCGGTTGGTGGCGCCGATGGCTTTCATCAGGCCAATTTCGCGGGTGCGCTCCAGGATGGCCATGGTCATGGTGTTGGCAATGCCGATGGCCGCCACGAGCAGGGCAATGGCCCCGACGCCACCAAAGATGATTTGCAATATCAGGTAGAACGAGTTAATGCCTTCCACAAAGGACTGCGGGGTATAGGCCTGATAGCCCATCTCGACAATGATGTTGGTGATGTCCAGCGTGGCGCGGGGGTCTTCAGCCTTCACGATAACCTGATTGTAGCCGTCCTTATCGCGGTTGATGCGGCGGCCCATAGCCCATTCATTCCAGCGAGTGACTTCGTCCAACGGGGCGTAGATTGACCAGTCGGCTTCGCCGCGCGATTCTTCGAGTACACCGACGACGCGAGCCTGGATGGTTTTGCGGGTTTCGGTGCCATCCTGATTCCAACGAATGAGGACAATGCGAATGGTCTGGCCCATCAGGTCAGGGGGCGCGGGCGGCTCCTGGCCGGGGCGCAGGCGCGGGTCATAGAAGTTGAGAGCCACCTGGCTGCCGACGACGACATTGGTTTTGGCGATTTCGGTCGTGCCGACACGGGCGGTAAGGCCAAGGTCGGCGAGGTCGGTGAGGCCGATGCCGATGACGCTGCCATAGCCTTCGAGGCGGTCCAATTGCATCATCAGACCGCCATTGAAATAGTCGCGCGGAACGACGGCGGCCACGCCGGGGATGGCGGCAAAGTCCTTGAGGGTCTGGTTGGTAATGAGGGCGACGGTACTCTCGCCGCCGCCACTCCCACCGCCGCCGCCTCCGCCGCCATACGCACGCACCTCACCCTCGCTGCCATAATTGGGGTAGACCTGAATCTGGGTCAGGTCGCCGATGCCATAGAGCTGCTCGTTGGCGTTGCGTTGCAAGCCAATGGCGAGCGAGACCAGCACCAGGACGGCCGAGGTGCCGATGACGACACCAAAGGCGGTGAGGCCGACGCGGGCTTTACGGCGACCGAGGTTTTCAAATACCAGACGTACCAGGTCAAGGAATTTCATGGGTACTCCAGGTGGGGGCTAGGGGGATTTGCCGCCGCCACCCCCACCGCCGCCTTCGGGAGTGTCCGGGCGGGTGTAGGGCGAGCCGTACTCCGAGCCGTATTCCGAACCGCTGTCCGGGACGCCGCTATCCAGCCCCAGCAGGCCGAGAAAGAAACGCCAGACACCCTGCCAGAAACCGCCCGAAGGCGAGCCGCCTTCCTCTGGGGGCGGGGTGGGGTAGCCTTCGGGTGGGCCGTAGTAGGTGGGAGGCGGTTCCACCGTAATTTCCATGGTGCGGGTGAGGCGCTGGGGGTCGTTGAAGTCGTCGGTGTAGTCAATGGTGAAAGTCAGAGTCAGCGGGCCTTCGACATCCGGGTAGACGACTGCATCCAGAGTGTAATAGCCGCCGGGGTCAAGCGCGCCAATGAGGATGGTATTGTTTTCGAGGAACGCACCATCGGCCGTAACGGTCAGGCCGCCAAGAACGGTGGTCTTGCGGCCCAGGTTGACGACCTGAATAGGCAGGAAATTGGCCTGCCCGGCAAAAAATGGCCCGGCGGGCTGGTAAAAGGAAATATCCAGATTGGGGGGCGAGTAGACCAGCAGGGTGATGACCTGATTATCCACCCGGGTTTCGTTGTTCTGGTCCTGGTAGACAAACGAAATCGGGAAGGAATAGGCGCCCGGCTCGGTGGTGACATTAACGATGAGGGGCTGGGTGGCCGAAACGCTCTGCCCGGCGGGGATATTGCCGATGGCCTGAATATTGGACACTCCGAGGGGTGAAAACTTGGAGAAGTCGCCGCCGCTGACGGAGGGCTGGCCGCCTTCTTCCGAAGGGGGGCTGACGGCCGCGCCCCCGGCGACGAGGAGGACAGCGCTGGCGTTAGCCGCGCCGACATTCTGCACGTCCAGCAGCAGTTCAAAGCGGGTTCCCGGAGCGAGGCTGTCTGGCTGGGCGGTGTAGGCGACGACCACCAATTGCGGGCGGGTGGCGGCGGTGGGTGAGGCAGTGGGCGCGGGTGGGCCGCTGTACAGCGGGGTGGCGGTGGGCGTCTGCCCCATGGCAATCACCACGGTGAAAGATTCAGTGTAAGTATTACCGCCCGTATCAGCATAGGAGATGGTGACCGGCATGGCAACCGGGGCTTCGCCGGTGAGGGCTTCGCTGGCAACCATGATCTGTTCCAACTCGCGGCTGGTGTTGACATCCAGCGTGCCAAAGGAATACACGCCGCCAGCGCCGCGCGGGTAAATCTCGGCGCTGCCAATCGTGACGACGAGGTCCAGTGCCTGGTCGGTGCCGAGGTTCTTGAAGCGCATGTAGAGGTCAAATTCCTGGCCAGGGCGCACCGTATTGGGCTTCATGACATACTCGGCCAACACGATAATCGGGCGACCCGCGGCATGCGCCAGCGGGGCCAGCAGGCCGGCCAATAGCAGGACAAGGATGAGAACAGAGGCAATGCGAACTTGCATAGTTACTCCTGGTTGAGGGCCGCGCCCTCTGGCGACGGCACAATTTTGCCATCCAGGAGGTGAACCTGCTGGGTGGCGAATTTCAATAGACGGGTGTCATGGGTGACCATAACGACGGTGGCGCCTTCGCGCTGCAATTGGCCGAGCAATTCCATGATGCTCTCGCCGCTGGCGGTATCCAGATTGCCGGTGGGTTCATCGGCAAGGATGAGGCGGGGTTGATTGACGAGAGCGCGAGCAACGGCCACGCGCTGCTGCTGGCCGCCGGAAAGCTCGCCGGGCTTGTGGTGGGCGCGGTCACTCATGCCCACCCGAGCCAGCAATTCCAGGGCGCGGTCTTTGCGCTGGCGGGCGGGGATGGCGGCGAACTGCATCGGAAAGGCCACATTTTCGAGAGCGGTCATGCTGGAAATGAGGTTGTAGGACTGGAAGACGAAGCCCACCTGGGTGCGGCGGAAGCGGGCCAGCCCGTTTTCATCGAGAGTATCTATGTTCTCTTCCGCCACGCGAATACCGCCACTGGTGGCACGGTCCAGCCCGCCGAGGAGATGCAGGAGGGTGGACTTGCCTGAGCCGGAAGGGCCAAG
>CAZEQN010000098.1:8595-9435 GCA_964514335.1 uncultured Anaerolineaceae bacterium | reverse complement strand
CGAACTCACCCCCGCCGTCGTTCAGGCCTTGCTCGAAACCGGCGTCCTCGTGCAGGTCTCGCCCGAAGTCGTCTTCCGCGCCGAGGAAATCCGGCAGGCCGCCACCGACCTGCGCGCCCGGATTACCGCCCACGGCCCGGTCACCCTCGCCCAGATGCGCGACCACTGGCAGACCACCCGCCGCTATGTGCAGGACCTGCTCGAGTATTTTGACGCCCAGGGCCTCACCGTCCGGCAGGGCGATGCCCGGATACTCAAAGATGGCTGAACCCCTGAAAATCCCCTGCATCGGTTGTGGCGCATTTGTTCCGGATATTCAGGGCGCGTCCTTTCGTTACCCCAACTCGGGTTCCCCCGGCTGCTGGGCCGTGTACGGCGAGATTCTCGCTAAAGAATTCCAATATCCGGACTATTTTGCCGAGCACCGCCTGTGCGTGGATACCTACGCCGTGCAGCACCCCGGCGACCCCACGTCCCAGACCATCCAATCGGTCAATATTCATCTGATGGCGATGTGCCTGACCTTTGAGCACGGCCTTCCCAGCCGGCAGGTGACCTACCTCATGGCGCAGGCGGTCAAGGCCAACAAGGGCCAACTGGTCTGGCTGGAGCCGCCCACGTACTCCTATGAAATCACCGTCAATGATGTCGTAAAGGCCCAAACCGCCGCCGAACATCTGGACTGGGTGCGCCGCTGGGCGCGCCACACCTGGGAGGTCTGGCAGCCGCATCACGCCGTCATCCGCCCCCTGGCCGCCAGCTTGTTGTAAGTGCCTGTAACATCGGTAGTAGTAGGGGCGGGGTAACCCCGCCCCTACCGTGTATTCCAAATATCCTTAT
>CAZEQN010000098.1:2903-8585 GCA_964514335.1 uncultured Anaerolineaceae bacterium | reverse complement strand
CCTCCATCGGCGGGTACACACCCATGATCAGCCGATTCTTGCCCCCCTGCTTGGAGGCATACATCAGTTCATCGGCGGCGTGCATCGCCGCCTGCACCGAAAGCGGGGCGCGTTCAAAAGTAACCCCGCCCATGCTCATCGTAACCGGCTTATTCTGGGCTTCCATCGTTTCCTGAATTTGCTGCCGAATGCGCTCAAAGGTCTGCTGCGCCCCGGCGCAATCTGTGTCTGGCAGCAGCAGGGCGAACTCGTCGCCGCCCACCCGCCCGATGATGTCATCCCGCCGCAGGTTGCGCCGCGCAATTTCCACCACCTGTTGCAGCAGGTCATCCCCCGCCAGGTGGCCGAAAGTATCATTCACCTGCTTGAAGTTATCCAGGTCAATAAATGCCAGGCTGAAGGTGCGCGGCGCGTTCACGCTGCGCTCAATTTCCATCTGCAATAAGTGATGAAAGAAGCGGCTGTTAATCGCGCCGGTGGCCCCATCCACTCGCGCCAGTTCCCGCTCGCGCTGGATCGCCCGCCGCAGGTCGGCCGTCAGCAGGCCGACCATCAGAAAGACCGCCGTCCGGATGACCGTATTCCACAGGATGACATCATTACTGGTGAAGGGTTGCCCGGCCAGGATGTTCGCCGCCACCCACACAAAGCCCCCCAGAATCGCAAACGGGATCGCCAGCCGCCGTCCGGCATACCAGGCCGTCAGGCTGATGGGCGCCAGATAGAAGAAAGAAAACGCATACTCATAGCCGCTGCGAAAATCCAGCCAGCCCACCCCGGCAATCAGCGCCAACCCCACCAGCAGCCAGAACAGCCGCCCGCGGCGTTCCAAAAACTGCGCCGTATGCTGGCGGTGATACGCCAGCCGTTGAGTCGGGCGGCGGTCAGGCATGTCGGTTAACCTCCCAGCACCCACTCCCCCTGAATCATCACGGCTTGCGGTTGCAGTTCCCGCAGTTGCTCGGCGGGCAGGGCAGTGGGCTCCTCGGCCAGTACCAGCAGGTCAGCGTAGTAGCCCTCGGCCAGCCTGCCCAGTCGGTCTTCCATGCCCGCCGCCCACGCCGCGCCATGCGTATAGCCGTTCAGCGCTTCCGCCAGCGTCAGCCGCTGGTCTGGGAACCAGCCTTCCGGCCCCGGCGCGCCGGCCGCGTTCTGGCGCGTGACCGCCGCGTGCAGGCCCACAAACGGGTTGGGCGTATCCACCGGCGCATCCGAGCCAAACGCTAATTTGGCCCCGTGCTCCAGCAGCCGCCGCCACGCATACGAGTTGGCCGCCCGCGCCCCCCAGTACGCATCCGCCATTTCCATATCGCTGGTGGCATGAATCGGCTGCACCGAAGCGATGACATCCAGTTCCTTGAACTTCCCGAAATCATCCGCATGCAGAATCTGGGCGTGTTCCAGCCGGTGGCGGGGGTGGGGCAGGGCCTGCTGGCGTTCGTACTGCCGCAGCAGGCCATAGGCCGCCAGGGTTTCATGGTTGGCCCGGTCGCCGATGGCATGCACCGTCAGCCCGAAGCCGCCTTGGGCCGCCTGCCGCCCGTGCTCAAACAGCCCTTCCCGGTCAATGAACAGCATGCCGCTGTTCTCCGGCTCGCCTTGGTAGGGTTGCAGCATCGCCGCGGTGCGCGGCCCCAGCGCCCCATCCGCAAAGATCTTGATATTGCCAATCCGCAGGCGGTCATCGCCAAAGCCGCTGCGCAGTCCGGCCGCCAGAAAGTCATCCAGGTGCTCCACCGGCAGGTTTTTCAGCACCCGCAGTTTCAGTGCGCCACGCCCATGCAGGGCTTGCAATGCCTCAAACGCCGGGACTCTATCAAAGCAATGCACGCCCGTCAGCCCCATGCTGAACAAGACCGGTTGCGCCGCCGCAATCGCCTGTTCCAATTCGGCCGGGCTGGGGCGCGGCACTAAATCACTGATGCTGCTCATGGCGCTCTCGTACAGCATGCCGTCCGGCGCGCCATCCGCCCCGCGCCCAAAACTGCCATTCATCGGGTCCGGTGTGCTGGCCGTTACCCCCGCGGCTTTCAGGGCCGCCGTGTTGCACCAGCCGGCATGCAGGCTGGTGGCCGTCAGATAGACCGGGTGGTTGGGTGCGACCGCATCCAAATCTGCCGCCGTGGGGAAGCCCTCCGGCCAGTGGTTCTGGTTCCAGCCGTGCCCCAGAATCCAGCCGCCCGGCGGCGTGTGGCGGGCGCGCTCGGCCACCTGCGCCACGCATTCGTCCTTCGTGCGGCCCACCAGGTCCAGCTTTTGCAGGCCGAGGGCGTAGTATTGCAGGTGCAGGTGGCTGTCGGTCAGGCCCGGCCACACGGTGCGCCCGCCCAGCTCTTGTTTGCGAGCGCGCGGGTAGTCCAGCGCCAGCGCCTCGGCCGCCCCCACCGCCACGATGCGCCCGCCGTGCGGCTCAATCACCAATGCTTCGGCCTGTGGCTGCGCCGGGTTCAGGGTGTGGATGTTGGCGTTATGGAGGAGAAGCATGGGCATCAAAAAACCCTACTTTGAAAAATATGGGTTACTGGCCGGAGCTTTCTGAAGCACTTTCCCCAAAATAATCCGTGTCCAGATCTTTTAGTTCGTAGGAAGTTCTTGATGTTACACCGACGCCGTTATCAATCATTAGATCAGTAAGTCTTTTGCCATCAATCAGTACAACCTTTGTTTCAATGTTTGAAACATATTCACGTGCCTCAGCACTAAATCTAGCTGTGGTAATAAAGATCCCTTTCCGAGCTCGTTTTCCTTGCAAAGCACCAACAAATTTTTGGATCTCGGGTCGCCCGATGGTTGTGCTTGAATTCCACTTCTTAGCCTGAACATAAATCGTATCAAGGCCCAAACGGTCTTCATCAATGATTCCATCGATGCCTTCATCTCCTGATTGGCCAACTGCTCGAGCAGCATCGCGTTGAGAGCCGCCGTATCCCATCTTTACTAACAATTCAACTACTAGCTTTTCAAAAAAACCAGGTGAGCTGGATAGAACACTTCCTAGAAGTTTCTCTGAAAGATCTTCTCTAATACGTTGGTATGCGTTTTCTATGGCTTCTTCAGGTGTAAGCTCTTCCAGGTTTTCTTCAACTGGAAGAACTTCATTTGATTCGCGTACAGTTTCTCTGAATTCAATATACTCCGGATACTGACGCAGAAAATTCATATCAATTCTTGTTGGATTATTTCTTAGAACTTCTTTGCCCCTATCAGTAATCATAAAATGACCCCGTTTGGGATCCTCCAAGAGTCCAGCTTTCTTTAAATATGTTCTTGCCCAGCCAACTCTGTTATAAAAGACGGGCTGTTGCCCACTTGGCAACAGTCGCGATTTTTCTTCTTCTGAAATATTAAACTCTTTAGCAAGCTTCTCTACAGCATCATGAATGTAATGTTCATTTCCATCATTTGCCAATTGAAGTAGCGGCAACATTACTGTTTGAAAGTCAGGTATTGTCACTAGCTTCCCTCCATCTGCTCACGAAAATCGAATATCCCTTCGTTCTCACTCTTCCCCCACCATCCGCTCAATCAACCCGTTTAACTCTTCGTCCGAGTAATAATGCAGCGTAATCGTGCCGCCCTTCTCGCCGTGCGTCAGCGTCACGCGTGTCCCCAGCGCCTCGCGCAGCCGTTCCTGCAACGCCCTTATTTCCGGCGTGGCCCCCGGTTTCTTGGCCGCCGTTTTCGCCGGCCGCTGGCCCTTCAGTTTGCGGGCCAGTTCTTCCGTCTGGCGCACGTTCAGCCCCAGGTTCAGCACCGTGCGCAGGGCCGCCGCCTGGGCCGCCTGCGAAAGACCCTTCAACGCCCGTGCATGCCCTTCGCTGATTTCCTCATCCAGCAGGGCCTGTTTTACTTCATCGGCCATATCCAGCAGGCCCAGCGTGTTCGTAACGCTCACCCGACTCTTGCCCACCCGCTCGGCAATCTGGTCATGGTTCAGCCGGAATTCCTCCGCCAGGTGGCGGTAGGCTTCGGCGGTTTCCAGCGGGGTTAAATCCGCCCGTTGCACATTCTCAATTAACGCCAGTTCCAGCAAATCCTGGTCGCTGGCCTCGCGCTGGATGACCGGCACCTCGTCCAGCCCGGCTTGTTTGGCGGCCTGCAGGCGGCGTTCCCCGGCAATCAGCACATACTGGCCGCGCTGTTCGCCGGCCTGCACCACCAGCGGCTGGATAATGCCATGCATCCGAATCGACGCCGCTAAATCCGCCAGGTCTTCCGCTTTGAACACCGTGCGCGGTTGGCGCGGGTTGGGGATGATTTGATCAATCGGCAGCGTGGTAATGCCGCTTTCCGGCAGCGCGCTGGGTTCGCCGCTGCCGGGGATGAGGGCATCCAGCCCTTTGCCTAGTCCGCCTTTGCGTGCCATGTTACTCCTTATACCGCCACTTTCACGCCGTCCTGCTTCAGCAGTTCGCGCGCCAGGTCTTCATAGGCTTTGGCCCCCGGCGAGTCCGGCTCATAGGCCAGTATCGGCAACCCATACGAGGGCGCTTCCGCCAGCCGGATATTGCGCGGGATGACCGCTTCCATCACCTGGGTCGGGAAGTGCTTGCGCACTTCATCCACTACATCGCGTGCCAGGTTGGTGCGGCCATCGTACATCGTCATCACCACCCCGCGCACCTTCAGCCCGGCGAACAACGCTTTGCGCACCCGTTCAATCGTCTGAATCAACTGGCTCACGCCTTCCAGCGCCAGATACTCGCACTGCACCGGAATCAGCAGGCCGTCCTGGGCCGCCACCATCCCGTTCAGCGTCAGCAGCCCCAGGCTCGGTGGGCAGTCCACCAGAATATAGTCATAGCGGTCTTTGATGGCATCCAGCGCTTCTTTCAGCCGCCGTTCGCGTGCCAGTTCGTTAATCAGTTCCACCTCGGCCCCCGCCAGATCCGGGGCGGCCGCCAGCAGGCTCATCTTCAGGCGCGGGTTATGCAGCACCGCATCCCCCGCCCGCCCGGGGTCCAGCAGCGCCTGATACGTACCGTTCTTGACCGTGTGCTTGTCAATGCCAAGGCAGGCGGTTGTATTGGCCTGCGGGTCCACATCCACCAGCAGCACCCGCTGGCCGAAGTACGCCAGGTAGGCCCCCAGGTTGATGGTCGTGGTGGTTTTGCCCACCCCGCCCTTTTGGTTCACAATCGTATAAATCCGGGTCACTTTAACGCACCTCGAAGGGAAGTTCAGAGTTGGGAATGCCCGCCAGTCCAACACGGGTCACCGAGTCAGCGGCCAGTTGGCTGGCGAATTCAGCCGCTGCCAGGGGCGCATCGCCCCGCCCCAGCGCGGTGAAGAAGGCCGCCGCAAAAATATCGCCCGCCCCGGTGGGGTCCACTTGTGTGGTTGGCGGCGGGGTGAAGCCGCTTTCAGCGCCATCTTCATAGACCACGCCCGGTTGTGGGCCATCGGTCACCACCAGCAGCCGTGCCGCCAGCGCAAACGCTTCCAGTTGCTCTGGCCGCAAATCTTCGCGGCTTAGAACGGCCGCCCGGCAATGGCGCAGGGCGTAATCGGCTTCTGGCCAGTCGGCCTTACGCACCCGGCCCAGCGCATCCGTATCTCGCAGCCAGCCCTGGGGCGTGAGCAGCACGCGCTCGGCCTCAAACTGGCGCAGCATGCCGCTGTTCACCTCGCCCGCCACCGGCCCGAGGTGCACCTGGGCCGCCCCGCGCCACAATTCCGGGA
>CAZEQN010000098.1:0-2893 GCA_964514335.1 uncultured Anaerolineaceae bacterium | reverse complement strand
CTCCAGGTCGGGGGCGCGGCCTTCCAGCCACAGCGAGCGCCCGGCCGGGCCGTACTCCAGCCGGAAAGTCGTACTGGCCGCGCTTTCCGCGCTGACCACTTGTAGATTTTCATGCTCCGGCAGAGGCAGTTCGGCGCCCCAGGCCGTCACCAGCCCCACCCGCTGGCCGAGCGCCGCGTAGGTCAGGGCGCTGTACAGCGCCGTGCCGCCCAGCCGCGCCCCCTGCGGGGTGTGGTCAAGCGTGATATGGCCGAGCAGCAGTACATCAATTGGTTCCAGGCCGGGCGTTCTTAACATGGCGGTATTATACCGTGCCGGTCTGCTGCTGCCGCCGGAACCAACTACACGCTTGCTGCGTTCTATCCGTAAGGAGAACCCAATGAAACTCTTTACCCTGCTTTTATCCCTCGCCCTGACACTGGTCGCCTGTTCCACCCCACCGTCTTCGTCTACCCCGCTTTCGGGCGAACTCCAAATCCCACTCGGCGAAAGCCGCCCCCTGCCCGGCACTGACCGCCCCGTCGAATTCGTGGAAGTGTTGGAAGACAGCCGTTGCCCGGCCGATGCCATGTGCGTCTGGCAGGGGCGGGTGCAGGTGCATCTGGCCGTCACGTTGGGCACCGAGCAGGTCCCGGATTTCACCCTCTCGCTCACCGCCGTGGACCCCTACCCCGGAACGGCCGCCGGCGATGGCACCCCCATGGTTACCCTTAAAATCGAGCCGCTTTCGTCGCTTGCCTTAACCTCGTTAGATGGCAAACGGTAGGGGCGCAGCAGGCTGCGCCCCTACAATAAACCGTGTCCGCCGGTGAGGTTTCGTAAGTTATTCGTTCTATTAGGGGCTCTTCTTTACCGGCAACCGTACCGTAAACACGCTGCCCGCCCCCGGCGTGCTGCTGGCTTTCAGACTGCCGCCGTGCGCCTGCACAATCTCGTAGGCAATCGCCAGCCCCAGCCCCACGCCGCGCGTCCCCCCGCCGCGCCGGGCCTTATCCACCTGGTAGAAGCGTTCGAAAATCCGCCCCAATTCTTCGGCCGGTATTCCCGTACCCCCGTCGCGCACATCAACAACCAGCGTTTCCCTTTCTTCACGCCCGGTCAGGCGCACTTCGCCGCCCGCCGGGCTGTGCTTGATGGCATTCTCCACCAGATTGTTGAACACCTGCGCCAGCCGGTCGCCATCGCCCTGCAGGCGCGGCAGGGCGGGTACATCCAGCGTCAGTACGACCCCCGCCGCCTGTGACTGCGGCGCAAATCGTTCGGCCACGCCCCGCAAAACGCCGCCCAAATCCACTTCATAGGTCTCCAATCCGGCTGTGCCGGCGTCCAGCCGCGCCAGTTCCAGCAGGTCCAGCACCAGGCGGTGCATGCGCCCGGCTTCATCATGGATGATGTGCGCCGCTTTGGTCAGCGCCTCCGGGCTGCGGGCCGTGCCATCCAGAATCGCCTGGGCGAAGCCCTGCACCGAGGTCAGCGGGGTCTTCAACTCATGCGACACGTTGGCCACAAAATCGCGCTGGCTTTGCTGGCTGGCCACCACCCGCCCGGCCATCTCATTAAACGAGCGTCCCAGCGCCTGCACCTCGCTTGGCCCTTCGAGCGCCACCGGCTGGTACTGCCCCTCGGCCATCGCCCGCGCCGAGGTCGCCATTCGTTCCAGCGGAGCCGCCACCCAGCGGCTGATCCACACCGCAAACAGCAGCGAGAGCAGCAGCGCAATCATCCCGGCCTGCATCACCGGCCGGAACAAGTCATCCTGCAGGATGCCGCTCACCGTCGCGCGTGGACGCGGCGCGGCTGTCACCAGATATAGCGGGTCAGCCCCGGCCAGTAACCGCACGGTGTACAGCCAGCGCTGGCCGTTGGCATCCACCAGCGTGCGCATCCCCGCCCCGCCGCCCTGCCCACGCGGCATGTGAACATGCTCCACCAGCAGCGGCCCGCTGGCCCCGGTTTCGGAATCCGCCAGAATGATGCCATCCGCCCGCACAATCAGCACCCGTACCCCCAGCAACTCCGCCGAGCGTTCCACCAGCAGTTGTACCTGTTGCAGGTCATCCAGCGGCAGGCGGTCCTGCTGGCTTAAGGTATCTGCCGCGGCGCCCAGCCGCAGGTTGGCCTGGCGTACCTCCAGCGGGTTGCCCAGCAGGTAAAACACAATCCCGGCCGCCACCAGAAACAGCATCACTGCCGTTACAAGGGCGTAGGTCAGCCACAGGCGCGCGCCCAGCGACTTAAACATATCAGCCAACCAGCTTGTAACCGACGCCGGTCACGGTTTCAATCTTCACCGAACTGGGGGCAATGTGCTTGCGGATATGGGCGATATGCACGTCCACCGTGCGCGACTGGCCGTAGTAGTCATAGCCCCAGGCCAGACTTAACAATTTCTCGCGCGTCAGGGCCATGCCCCGGTTCTGCATCAGGATATAGAGCAAGTCAAATTCCTGGGTGCGCAGGTCTACGCGTTCCTCGCCGGCCTTCACCTCGCGCCGCCCGGGGTCAATCGTCAGGTTGCCCACGGTAATTGGCTCGCCCGCCAGCGCCGGCCGCTCGGCCCGCCGCAAAATCGCCTTCACGCGTGCCACCAGTTCGCGCGGGTTAAATGGTTTGGTCAGGTAGTCATCCGCCCCAATTTCCAGCCCCACGATTTTGTCAATATCATCGTCGCGGGCCGTCAGCATCAATATCAGCACCGGGTGGCCCTCCGCCCGCAGGCGGCGGCACACTTCAAAGCCATCCAGTTCCGGCAGCATCACATCCAGCACCATCAGGGCCGGGCTGCGCTGCTCCACCGCTTCCAGCGCGGCCTTACCATCCGTTACCGCTTTGGTGCGGTAACCTTCCTGCTCCAGGTACAACGCTGCCAGTTCGGTGATGTGCGGCTCATCAT
>CAZEQN010000097.1:0-9554 GCA_964514335.1 uncultured Anaerolineaceae bacterium | reverse complement strand
ACCATGCCTGTCTGCCAATTCCAGCACCAGCGCCAAATGCTTAACAGGCGTATTATAATCCGCTAATGCGCCCTGTCAAGAAACGGGCGACCGGAGGAGAGCCGATGACTGCACGAATTATCCTCGACGCGATGGGCAGCGACAACCACCCCGCGCCGGAAGTAGAAGCCGCCATCCAGGCCGTAGCCGAATTTGGCGATGAATTGATTCTGGTGGGCGATGAGGCGCGCTTGAAACCGCTGCTGAATGGCGCGGCTGGCGTGCGGCTGGTACACGCCCCGGAAGTGTTTGAGATGTCTGACAAAATCTCGCCCGGCGCGCTGCGCAAAGTGCAGAACTCGATGGGCGTGGCGATGGACCTGCTGAAGGCCGGGGAGGCAGATGCCTTTGTTACGGCTGGCAATACCGGCGGCGCGATGGCGATTGCCCTGGCGCGGCTGGGGCGCATGCGGGGCGTGAAACGCCCGGCCTTGAGCGCCCTCTTCCCGGTGAAGGGCGGGCACTGCGTGGTGACGGATGTGGGGGCGAATACCGAATGCAAACCGGAGTACCTGCTGCAATTCGCCCAGATGGGCGCGATCTATGCCCAACTGGCGCTGGGCAAACCCAACCCGCGCGTCGGCCTGCTGGCCAATGGCGAGGAAGACACCAAAGGCAATGACCTCGTCAAGGAAACCCACCCCCTGCTGAAAGCCAGCAGCCTGAATTTCATCGGAAATGTGGAAGGCAAGGAACTCTTTGGCGGCGAAGCGGACGTGGTCGTAACCGACGGCTTTACCGGCAATATCCTGCTGAAGTCCAGCGAAGCCGTGGCAAAATTATTAATTGATACCCTGCGGGCGGAACTGATGAGCGGGGCGCGCACGAAAATCGGGGCGCTGCTGGCCAAGCCGGCCTTCAACGCCCTGCGTAAACTGCTCGACCCGGCCGAAATCGGCGCCGTGCCGCTGCTGGGGCTGGACGGCCTGGTGTTTGTGGGGCATGGCCGTTCCGATGCGCGGGCGCTGGTGAGCGCCATCCGCACCACGCGGGCGGCGGTGGAAGCCGGGCTAATGCCCGCCCTGCGGGCCGCCATGGGCAGCGGCGGCGACAGCGAAGATTAATTGACAGAAACGAGACCCTCGCGAATGAACCCCAACAAATCCTCACGACCCAATGTGGTCATTACCGGCATGGGCGTGATCAGCGTGCTGGGCAACACCGTGGGCGACCTGTGGCACAGCCTGCTGGAAGGCCGCTCCGGGATTGGCCGGATTACGGCCTTTGATGCCAGCGACCTGCCCTGCCAGATAGCCGGCGAAGTGCGAGACTTTGACCCCGGGAAGTATATGGAGGTCAAGGAAGCGCGCCGCATGCCGCGCTCCAGCCAGATGGCCCTGGCGGCGGCCCTGCAAGCGGTGGCGCACGCCGGCCTGCCGGATACGATGCCGGAGCCGGAACGGGCGGGGGTGATGTTCGGGACGGCGATGGGTGGCGTAGATTTCATTGACGATGGCATTACCGGCATTCGCGCCAAGGGCTACAAGGGCATTTCGCCCTTCACCGCTGGCGGGGCGATTCCGAACTTCCCGGCCTTCATGGTCAGCAAGCAGTTTCAATGCCTCGGCCCCAACAACACCACCACCACGGCCTGCGCCGCCGGAACCCAGGCGGTAGGCGAAGGCGCCGAACTCATTCGGCGCGGGGCGGCTGATTTGGTGATTGTGGGAGGTACGGAAGCCTTTATCCGTGATTTTGGGATGGGCGGCTTTGCGGCGATGCGCGCCCTGCCAACCTCCTACAACGATGACCCGCAGCGCGCCTCGCGGCCGTTTGACGCCAAACGCGAGGGCTTCATCCTCTCCGAAGGGGCGGCGGCGCTGGTGCTGGAAAGCGAAGCGCATGCCAAGGCCCGCGGGGCCCGGATTCTGGCGCGGCTGGCGGGGCAGGCCAGCAGCAGCGATGGCTACCATGTGGCCGCCCCCGACCCGGACAACCTCGGCAAAATCCGGGCGATGCGCTGGGCGCTGGAGGATGCCGGCCTGCCGCCGAGCGCCATTGATTACATCAACGCCCATGGCACCAGCACCGAGCAGAACGACCTCTCCGAGACGCAGGCCATCAAGACCCTGTTTGGCGAGCATGCCTATAAATTGGCGATCAGCAGCACGAAGTCCATGATGGGGCATGCCATGGGCGCTTCCGGGGCATTGGAGACGATAATCTGCGCCCTGGTATTGCAACACGGCATCCTGCCGGCCACGATTAACTACGAGAACCCGGACCCCGAGTGCGACCTGGACTATACGCCCAACGAGCCGCGCAAACTGGCGGTGAAGACCGCCTTGAGCAATTCCTTTGGGCTGGGCGGCCAGAACGCGGTGGTAATTTTGCAGCAGACCGGGTAGGGCAGCCAGAAGATTGCAATAACGGGGCTGACAAAATCAGAAACATCATTTATAATTCCGCTACCTCCGATGGGGAGTAGCCGCCCGTTTACGGGTTGCACAATCGTCAAGACGGACACATTGTCCCGGTTGTTCAGTAAAGGCAAGACCATCGTCACACGCGTGGCGGCGGTCTTTTTTTGTATCGCCATCGCGAAAAATCAGAAGAACTGGTTTGAATAGGAGATGGCTGTGGACAACAAAATACTCTGGCACCAACAAACTCTGGAGGATGCATGGCGGCAGGCTGGGTCAAGCCCAGGCGGGCTTTCATTTCAGGAAGCGCAAGCCCGCCTGGCAAAGTTTGGCCCCAACGAGTTGAAGGAAAAGAACGCTCGCAGCTCGTGGAAAATTCTGTGGGAACAATTTACCGCAACCATGGTACTCATCCTGATTGCGGCGGCCGTCGTTTCGGCCCTGCTGGGCAAGTGGCAGGAAGCCTCGGCGATTTTTGCGATCGTGCTTTTATTCGGGCTGTTGGGCTTTTTCCAAGAATATAGCGCTGAAAAGGCCATGGCCGCCCTGAAAAAGCTGGCGGTATCACAAGTACGCGTGCAACGCGCCGGGCAGGTGAGCGAAATTTCAGCCCGTGACCTGATTCCGGGGGATGTGGTCCTGCTCGAAACGGGCAATCTCGTCCCCGCCGATTTGCGCCTGGTCGAGAGTGTCAATCTGCGTATTCAGGAAGCATCCTTGACGGGCGAATCAGATGCGGTGGCGAAGACCACCGATCCGCTCGAAAAGGCCGATTTGCCTCTGGGAGACCGGGTGAACATGGCTTACATGGGCACCACCGTCAGTAACGGCCGCGGCACGGGGCTGGTGGTTGCCACCGGCATGCAAACAGAACTGGGTAATATCGCTGACCTGATACAACAGGCGGAAGACGAAGTGACACCTTTGCAAAAGCGGCTGGACCATCTGGGCAAACTGCTGGCGGTCATTGGCGTAGTGGTGGCCGGACTACTCGCCGCCTTTGATATCCTGCGCGGCACGCCGCTGGTGGATGCCTTCCTGCTGGCTGTAAGTGTAGCGGTGGCCGTTGTGCCTGAGGGGCTGCCGGCCGTCGTGACCATCACTCTGGCGTTGGGCGCCCGGCGGATGCTGACGCGCAACGCGCTGGTGCGCAAATTACCGGCGGTGGAAACCCTCGGCTCGGTGACCACCATTTGTTCCGATAAAACAGGCACACTGACCGAAAACCGCATGACCGTCACGGTGCTGGATGTGGCAGGGCATCGCGCCGAAGTGAACGAAGAAACCGACCCGCGCGGCTATGGGATTTTGGAACTGGATAGCCAGACGCTGGCAACGCCTAAAGGTTCCATCGGCCTGTTATTGATTGGCGGCAGCCTCTGTAACGATGCCCGGTTGCAAGTGATGGAAGGTTCGGGGGGTAGCAAGTTTCACGCCCTCGGCGACCCAACCGAGGGGGCGTTGGTGGTGGTGGCGGCCAAATTCGGTTTAATAAAGGCGGATTTGGACGCCCGCAAACCCCGGGTGGCTGAATACCCTTTTGATTCAGACCGAAAACGCATGACCACGCTGCACAGCCTGGCTAATAGCGAGCGGTCGGAAATCCGCGAATTGCTGCAAGTGGTGGCGCCCCAGGCTGCCTACATTTCATTCACCAAAGGCGCGGTAGATGGGTTGTTGGATATTTCCAGCCATGTTTGGGAAAACGGGGCACGCTACCCGCTGACGACAGACTACCGCCAGCGCATTGAGGCAGCCAATCGCTCCCTGGCTGAAAATGGGATGCGCGTGCTGGGCGTGGCCTTCAAGACATATGACCAGCCAGAACACGGCGCAGCGCTCGAAACCGACCTAACCATTGTGGGTTTTGTGGGCATCATCGACCCACCCCGGCCCGAAGTTAAAGAGGCGGTGGCACAGGCCAAACGCGCCGGTATTCGCCCGGTGATGATTACCGGCGACCATCCACTGACTGCTTTGCACATTGCGCGCGAGCTGGGTATCACTGATGAAAATGGCCGCTCGATGACCGGCGTGGAACTGAACCAAATCAGCGATGAACAATTGCGCGCGGTGGTGGAAGAGATTGCGGTCTTCGCGCGTGTTTCTCCGGAGCATAAACTGCGGATTGTGAATGCCCTGCAGGCCCGCGGACACGTAACCGCCATGACCGGCGACGGCGTAAACGATGCCCCGGCCCTAAAGGCGGCTGATATTGGGGTGGCGATGGGCATTACCGGCACTGATGTCTCGAAGGAAGCCGCGAAAATGATCCTGCTGGATGATAATTTCAGGACCATTGTGACAGCGGTAGAGGAAGGCCGCGTCATTTATGACAACCTGCGTAAATTTATTAAGTTTTCGATTGGTGGCAACCTCGGCAAAATTCTGGTCATGCTGGCCGGCGTGCTGATTGGCCTCCCCACCCCGCTGCTTCCCCTGCAACTGCTCTGGCTCAACCTCTTGACTGATGGCCTGCTGGGTGTGGGCCTGGGGCTAGAACCCGCCGAACAGAACGTGATGAAACGCAAACCGATTGCGCCAAATGCAAGTATTTTCAGCAACGGCGTCGGTTGGCAGTTGATCCGCTTTGGCGTGCTGATTGGGGCGCTCTCGCTGGGAATGGGCGCCTGGCATTACTTTGCCGGGTACGATGACTGGCAGACGATGATGTTCACCACCCTGGCGTTTGCGCAGGTCTGGCAGGCGATGGGTATTCGGAGTGGCAATGATTCGATTTTGAGAGTTGGCCTGCTATCCAATATGCCGCTACTGGGGTTGGCGCTGGTTGTGACGATTGCGCAGTTGGCGGCGATTTATGTTCCGGCCCTGCAGGATTATCTCAAAACCGCCGCGCTGACTATCCCCGATTTGCTCCTGTGTATCGGTGTAGGTGGACTGGTATTGGTCTATGCAGAAGTTGAGAAATTGCTGGCAAAGGGAAACGAATAGTTTCCCCCAAACGGCTGTTAAACCATGTCGAAGGGACACCCCTACCACATTGAATATAGACCAAAGTAACAATAGAAGACAACAGACGCCGGACGGCGAGGGGCCGTCCGGCGTTTGAGTTAAGAGGAAAAAGCGAACTAAGGGTTGGCGGGACCGGCCGAGAATATACCGGGCTTGTCTTCACCGCTCACGAACAGCAGGCCGACTAGGCCGCGTTCCAGGCGGCTCAAGGCATGGTCCACCAGAATGTAGGTACCGGGCACCTGCACTTCAAACTCCACAATCGTCGCCCCACCGGGGGCTACGCTGACAGTCTGGACATCGGTTACCGGCGGGGATGTGATGGAACCGTAGGAGTACACCCGGTCAAAGATTTCGCCAATGACGTGGAAGGACGAAGTGAAATTGGGCCCGGCCACGCCAAAGAAGATGCGCACCGTCTCACCGACTTCGGCATGCAGGCCGTTCTCTTCGGTGGTCAGGGCGGCGGCGGCGCCATTGAAGATAAAGTATTCCGGCCGTTCATCCAGCATAGCTTCGTGGTCAAAGGTCAGCAGGCCGGGCGTGCCGTAGGGTTCGGCTGTATAGACTTCGCCCTGCATGACATAGAACTCACGGTCCACCGGCGGCAGGCCGCCTTCCGGCTCAATCAAAATCAGGCCATACATACCGCTCTGGATGTGATGGGCATGGCTGGCGGTGGCGCAGTGATAAACATAGATGCCTGGATTCAGTGCCTGGAAAGTAAAGACCTTGCTCTCGCCGGGCTGCACCTGGGTGTGCACCGCCCCACCGCCGGGGCCGGTAACGCTGTGCAGGTCAATCGAGTGGATGAAGGCACTCTCGCTGGCGTTGTTGAGGGTAATCTCAATCGTATCACCCACCCGGGCGCGGATGAACGGGCCGGGGACGACGCCATCAAAGGTGAAGAACTTGTAGGTTGTGCCATCGGCGAGGGTCGCTTCCAGCTCGCGGGCAGTGAGTTCCACTTGCACCAGTTCCGGGCCGCGGTCCCCCAGCGGGCCGGGTAGGTTGGCCGGGTTCTGGATGACCGAAACCCCGGCAGCTTCATCCGAAGATGTCGCGCCAACCTGTAACAGACCTTCCATGCCGGCGGCGCGGTGGCCGGGGATGGAGCAGTAATAGGTGTACACGCCGCCTTCCATCACATGGAAGGTAATGATGGCTTCTTCACCTTCGGCAAAGACCGAGCCGGTTTCAACATCAAATTCATCAATGCGCAGGTCATGCTCAACCGGTTGGCCGTTGACCAGGCGGATTTGTACCGTCTGGCCGGGGCTGGCGGTCAGGGTGGGGTTGACCACGCCATCAATCTCGCCGCCAACGCCAATGAAGACCAGGCTGGTGCCTTCCGAGCCAGTAGTGAGGGTGTAGACCACATCGGCTGCGGGGGCATCGGCGGGCGCGCCAGCGGGCAGTTCCACAAAGCCCATATCCTCGCTATGGTCGCCCTGCAGGGCAGCCATTTGCTCGCTTAAAGCGACCACCGTGGCGCGGGCAGAAATCTGCTCGGGCGATTCGGGGAAGCAGCCCGAAAGCAAGGCGGCGATAAGCATAAAAGTGGTGATAAGGGTGAACCTACGCGTGGTTTGGTGTTTCATGGGGACCTCCAATCGGTGAGTCCATCCGGTAGATGGAGAAATATGACTAATTGTGGCAAATTTCACCGCTTTGGTCTTTGATTAAGCGCAAAGCGGCGGCAAGCAGGGGAGTTTCTTTGCTACAATTGCGGCATGAAAATCCACACCAACCACACCGTCATCAAGCGCAACTCTCGCATCGGGATGGTCTCCGCTTTCAGCGCGCCGATTCTTTTGCTGGTGGGGGCGCAGTTCATCACCGCCGAGCGTACCTCACAGTTAATAGCGCTGGGGCTGATCACCCTGGGTTTTGTTTCCTTCCAGATGGGGATTGTCTTTCGGCGTTACGGGCAAGGGGCTGAAGTTCGGTTTGAGGAAGGCCTGAAAAAACTGGGCGGCGAGTACCACCTGTTCAACTTTGTGACCCCTGCGGCACACCTGCTGGCCGGGCCGGCGGGCATCTGGGTGCTGGTGCCGCGTTACCTGCGCGGCACGCTGGTGTACAACGAGAAACGCCGCCGCTGGAAAATCCGCCGGGATACTTTTGTCCAGCGGGTCTTTGGGCCGCTGTTTGGCGCGCTCGGCCGGCCGGACCTGGATTTCGTCAGCGACACCGAAGCGCTCGACCACTACCTGCGCAAGCACTGGCCGCACGAGTGGCAGCCGCATGTGGACGGGGCGATTGTGGTGATGAACGAAGAAGGCCAGACGGAGGCCGCCAACGCCCCCCTGCCGACCCTGCGCCTGAACAAACTGGCGGGCTTCCTGCTGGAGCAGCAGCGCAACAACAAGATGTCGGCGAGTGAAATCCGCCAGTTCATTGAGCATTTCACCGCTGCCGAATAACTCCCTGTAGCAATGCTGACCGCCCAACTGCACAAAGTCAGCCTGCGCTACGGCAACCGCACCCTGTTCAAGGACCTCCTGTGGGATGTCCACGATGATCGCGTGGTGGGCCTGATTGGGCCCAACGGGATGGGCAAAAGCAGCCTGCTGAAACTGCTGGCCGGGCACACCCGCCCGGATGACGGCAAGGTCATCACGCATGCGGCGGCGCGGGTGGCCTACCTGCCGCAGGAACCTGACCTTGACCCGCAGGCGACCCTGCTGGAAGAAGTGGCCGGAGCCGCCACCGAACTGCGGGCGGTGGAAGCGGCGCTGGCCGAGATTGAAACGCGGCTGGGCGACCCGGCCGTGTATGGCGATGACAAAATCCTGGCGCGCACACTGGCGGAGCAGGAAAAACTGCTGGCGCAACTGGAAGCGCTGGGCGGCCTGAACTTCAGCAGCCGGGTGGAAAGCACCCTGCTGGGGCTGGGCTTTGGCCGCGAGGATTTCAACCTGCCGGTGACGGCGCTAAGCGGCGGGCAAAAAAAGCTGGCCGGGCTGTCCAAGCTGCTCATCACCCAGCCGACCCTGTTGCTATTGGACGAACCGGATAACCACCTCGACCTGACCGGCAAAGCCTTTCTGGAGAAATTCATCCGCGGGTTTAAGGGCGGGGTGGTCATCGTTTCGCATGACCGCTACCTGCTGGACCTGGTGGTGGATGAAATCGCCGAACTGGAAGACGGGCGGCTGACGACCTTCAAGGGCAATTATTCCGAATACGCCTATGAGAAGGAAATCCGCCTGCAACGCCAGCAACAGATGTATGAGGTGCAGCAGAAGGAAATCAACCGCCTGCAACAGGCCGCCGACCGCCTGCTGCTGTGGGGGCGGGTGCATGACAATGAGAAGCTGATCAAGCTCGGCAAGAGCATCCTGAAACGGATTGAGCGAATTGACGAAATTGACCGGCCGGTACTGGAACGGGCGGCAATGCAGCTGAACCTGGGCGGCTGGCGCGGCAGCAACAAGGTGCTGGAACTAGCGGGCGTGCACAAGGGCTTTGACGGCCAGCCGGTATTGCAGGGGCTGGACCTGCTGGTGTGGCACGGCGAGCGCGTAAGCCTGGTGGGGCCAAATGGGGCGGGCAAGTCGGTGTTGTTCCGGCTGCTGCTGGAGCAGGAAGCCGCGGACGCAGGCGAGATTAAGGTGGGGCCGAGCGTGAAGTTCGGGCATTACACCCAGGAGCATGAAAGCCTGGACTACAACCGCACGCTGATTGAGACCATCCGCTATGCCAAGGCGCTAAGCGAAGAGGCAGCGGTGGCGTTCCTCGGCAAGTTCCTGTTCAGTTACGAGCAGGCGCGCGGCTGGGTGCGCGACCTTTCAGGCGGCGAGCGCAGCCGGCTGCAACTGGCCCTGCTGATGCTCTCCGGGGCCAACTGCCTGCTACTGGACGAGCCGACCAATAATCTGGATATCCGCTCGGCCGAAGCCCTGGAAAACGCGCTGGATGAGTTTGAAGGCACGGTGCTGATTATTTCGCATGACCGCTATTTTCTGGACCGGGTGGCGCGGCGGGTGGTGGAGTTGAAGGACGGGGCGCTGGTGGAGCACCCCTATGGGTATGCGCATTATCTGGAAGAAGTGTACGGCCAGCGGTTGAATAAGTAGTCGAAGCGGGTTCTGCGATTCAGTGGAACAGTTGTTGCCATCAACGATAGTTACTTGCAGGAAATTGCCGCGTCTCCTCCCTGTGCTCGGAGTGACA
>CAZEQN010000096.1:0-9559 GCA_964514335.1 uncultured Anaerolineaceae bacterium | reverse complement strand
TGCCAAAATCCATTGAAAAACTCCTTCGATAAGTGATGAAGTGTACACCGCGAGTATAGCATAAGCGGCGAGGGCCTGCAATTGAAACTAACCGCCGGGTGGTTTGATATAATGCCAAAGTCACAGCCCGGCGGGGATTTGTTTTCGCCGGCGTCGAGGGGCGACTGGAGTGCAATGCGCTCCCCAGTCGTTTTTGTTGTATGGAGCAGGGATTCCACCGCACGCTCATGTTCAATGGAAGTCTGCCTGAACTGGATATTCTGACCGGGCTGCGGGCCACGGCGGCGCTGGCGGCACTGGGGATGCTGGCGGCGTGGTGGGGCGGCTACCGCCTGTTGCAAAGCGCGCGCAAGCTGCCGTACTTCCGGCTGCGGCGCAACCGGCTTACGGCGGGCTGGCGCCTGCTGGGGTTTGGTTTTGTGCTGGGCTTGCTGGCGCTGGGGCTGGCCCTGTTTGGCGAGCCGGCCGCTTACCGAGTGTTTACCCTGACGGCCACGCCCTCGCTGACGCCGCCGCCCACCGAGCGGCCGAGCGCCACGGTTTCGCCAACAATTACGCTCTCGCCGACCATTACTGAAACGCCTTCGGAGTCGGCTACGCCGACAATCACACCGACCGCCTATGTGCCGCTGGCGGTGGAAGCGCAGTTCAGCGCGCTGGTCACGCCGCCAGCCGATGCGGTGTTCAGCCCACTGACCTTCGCCCAGGGGCTGGATTCGCTCTACCGCCCGATTCGCGAAGCGACCCTGTTTAATAACCCGGTGGGTGAGTTGTTTGCTCTGTTTAGCTATGACCGAATGACAGATGGGGTGCAGTGGACGGCCCTGTGGTACCGCAACGGGCAACTGGTGTATTACGAGACGAGCCCCTGGAATGGCGGCACCGGCGGACTGGGATACTCGGATTGGCGACCACAGCCGGAAGAATGGCTGCCGGGGAATTATCATGTTCAGATTTTCATTGGGCAGGAGCTGAAAACGCTGGGTGATTTTGTAGTGCAGGGGGAGCCTTCCACCCGCACGCCCACGCCCACCCAGACCGGCACGGCCACGCCCACGCCGACGATTACGCCGACCCGGACGCGTATTCCGACGGATACGATTACCCCCACGCGCACCCCCTGGCCGACGGGCACGCCCATTACCCCCAGCCCGACCTGGACACCCTGGCCCACGGCCACCCCCTGACCGGAGACGTTATGCGCCCTGTTGGACAGCTGAAGAGCCTCTATCGCTACCCGGTTAAGGGGATGCGCGGCCAGGACCTGGTTGAAGGCAGCCTGGGTTGGCATGGCATTGTGGGTGACCGGCGCTTTGCCTTTATGGAGCGCGACGATGCCCGGAGCGGCTTCCCGTGGTTGACCGGGCGCGAAGCCGCGCCGATGGTTCGTTACCGGGCCGGCTTCACAGGCGATGAAGTCGAAGGCACGCCCGGCATTGTGCAGGTGAATACGCCGAACGGGCAGACCTTGAATCTGGATGACGACGTGCTGACGGCTGAACTGGCGGCACTTTTTGGTAAGCCATTGCAATTGCTACGGCTCAAGCGCGGCTGTTTTGACAGTATGCCGGTGTCTGTCATCAGCCAGACGACGATAGACCGGATTGGGGCGGAAGTAGGCATGACGCTGGATGTGCGCCGCTTTCGGCCCAACTTGCTGCTTGAACTCGACGAAGGTCTGACAGAAACCGAGGATGACTGGCTGGGGCGGCAACTGGTACTGGGTGAGAGGCCGGATAGCCCGCGTTTGCGGCTGGACCGCCAGAATGCCCGCTGTGTGATGATTACGCTTGACCCGGAAACCGGTGAGAATACACCGAAGATTTTGAAAGCGGTGGCGCAGGGCCGGGCGAACTGCGCCGGGGTGTATGCCACGCCGGAAATACCCGGGCCGTTGCGGGCGGGAGACCGGGTCTTCCTGCTGGATTGAGGCGAAGCTGTCAGGAACAAACGCCATAGCGGAGAAGTGGCACTTGACCCTTTTCGGAGAGCAGGAAGGGGAGTAGGGTGGAATTGAAGTGCAGCAGGTGAACACATACCGCCTGCTGCTGGAGGTGCGCATGTACACCAAGATTCTGGTTCCGCTGGATGGCTCCAAACGGGCCGAAAAAATCCTGCCGCATGTAGCAGAGATGGCGCGTTGCACCGGCGCAGCGGTGCAATTGCTGGAAGTCGTGCCGCCGGTGTACTATGTGATGGATCCCCAGATCTCTTACATGGATATCAACCTTGGGGAAACCAAATACCGGGTTGAGGAAGCCGAAAAATATCTGGAAGAGCGCCGTCAGGAACTGACGGCGCGCGGCCTGGTGGCAAGCACATTGGTGGAGCAAGGGCCGATTGTGGAGACCATTATTGAAGTCGCCCGCCAACAGAGCGCCGATCTGATTGCGATGGCGAGCCATGGCCGTTCCGGGCTGGGGCGGGTGTTTTACGGCAGTGTGGCGGCCGGGGTGCTTCAGCAAGTGGACCGGCCGTTGCTGCTGGTGCGCTCGCGGGACGATGACTAGCATTTGAGCTGGCCCTCATCCTAACGTGGGATGGCGTAATTTTTGCGGCGGAGTAGAATTTGCATGGATGTTACGGGAACTTTTCCGCAGCGTCCAGCGTCTTAATTCAAATTCCATGAACGAAAGGTATAAGCAATGAATAAGAAAATGTTTCTTGTAGTGGCTGTACTGGCGCTGGCTTTGAGCGCCTGTGGCGCGCTGCCGGCCGCCAGCGGAGGGAGCGTGGAACAACCCCGCACCCTGACCGTGACCGGCAACGCCCAGATTCCGCTGACGCCGGACATCGCCTATATTCAGATTGGCGTGCACACCGAGGCGGAAACCGTGGCTAACGCGGTGGAGAATAACAACATCCAGGTGGAAGCGGTGAAAGCCGCCCTGCTGAACCTGGGCGTGGCGGAGCAGGACCTGCAGACCACGAACTTCAGCATCTACCAGATGGACCAGTGGAGCCCGGACGGCACTTCGTTTGGCAAGGTGTACTCCGTGGACAACACCGTGTATGTGACCATCCGTGACCTGGCTCGCATGGGCGACCTGCTGCAGGCGGCGGTACAGGCCGGGGCCAATAACATCTATGGCATCCAGTTTGACGTGGCGGATAAGAGCGCGGCGCTGGTGGAAGGCCGGCGCCTGGCGGTGGCCGCGGCCGCAGCCCAGGCGCAGGAACTGGCGGGCGTGACTGGCGTAACGCTGGGTGACATCCGCACGATTTCCTACTACAGCGGTTCGTACGCGACCCCCTTCTATGGCTATGGCGGTGGCGGCGGCGGCGGGGCGGAGCAGGTTTCCATCTCGGCCGGGCAATTGCTGATAAGCGTGGATGTCAGCGTAGTGTACGACATCCAGCCGTAGGTCTTGAAGGAATAAAAAACGGGAGCAGTTACAGGCTCCCGTTTTTTCGTTAACAAAAGTGATTTGCGGCTTACGCACCTGCGGTCTGAATGGCGCCCAGGGCGGCGGCGTGCAGGTGGCCGTTACTGGCTAATACGCCGCGGTTGGCGGCCAGGGTGCGCCCTTGGGTGAAGTCCAGCGGTTTGCCGTCCAGATCGGTGATGATGCCCCCAGCCTCTTCACAGATGAGCGCGCCAGCGGCCTGATCCCAGATTTTCTCCTTGTAGTCCGGGGCTTTGGCCGAAATGAGGCGGAAGAGCAGGTCTCCGGCCCCGGCGGCCAGCAGGGCGTACTTGGCCTGGCTGTCCAGCCGCTGTGGCTGGGCGGTGACGCCCAGATGGCCGGAAATGACATCCAGCTGGTCAATGTTGGTGTGGCTGGCCTCGACCGAGCGGAGCAGGCGCGCCCCGGCCGGGTCAGTCAGGTCTGACACCCGCAATTGGGTGAACTCACCGGGGGTTTCCAGGGGCGTGGTCCAGGCGCCCTGGCTGCGAGCGGCCACGACCAGCGAGCCGACCCCGCCGAAAGATTGGCGATTGGATTCTTCAAGGTTGGGGCAGGCCAACACGCCTAAAATCACCTGCCCGTCTTCTATCAGAGCCAGAGCAGTGGCATATTGCTCGCCGCGCAGGAAGCCCTTGGTACCGTCAATGGGGTCCAACACCCAGTAACGGCCGTGCGGGGCGGCCCGGCCGCGGTCAATCCAGGCGGCGATGTTGGCCGGGGTGGCGTCCGGTTGCTGGCGGGCGACAAACATCGCGATTTTTTCCAGCAGGTCAGGCGGCAGGTCGGTGGCCTCTTCCTCGCCGACCAGTTGGTCGTGGGGGAAGGCTTCCTCCAGCAAGTGGGCGACCAGGGCCTGGGCGACAAAATCGGCGATGGTAACAGGGGAACGGTCTTCCTTGGTGAGGCTGGCGCCGGCCAGTTCGGTCTGGATGGTACGCGCCAGCAGGCCGGCGGCACGGGCAGTGGCCAAGGCAAATGTGATTTCAGGCGTATTGGGTTTGAGCATAAGACAAGATTATAACTTGCCCATGCGGGATACTCTAACTATAATCACGGCATGAATTCAAGCAATGATCTCACCCAGCGGATTGTAGTGGTTTCCGGCCTGCCGCGCTCTGGCACCAGCCTGATGATGGCGATGCTGGCGGCGGGCGGTATTCCGCCGCTGACGGATACGCTGCGCAGGGCGGATGATGACAACCCGCAGGGCTATTATGAATTTGAGCCAGTCAAGCAGCTGCGCCAGGGCGTAACCGACTGGTTGCCGCAGGCGCAAGGCAAGGCGGTAAAGGTGATTGCTTTTCTGCTGGAGTTTCTGCCGCCCGGTTTTGACTACGACGTCATCCTGATGCGGCGCGCTCTGCCGGAGGTGATTGCCTCACAGGAGCAGATGCTGCTGCGGCGGGGTGAGGACCCGGCCAAGGTGAGCGCGGCAGAAATGAGCCGGATTTTCGAGAACCATCTTGCCAGTGTGCAGGCCTGGCTGAAGCAACAGCGGCACATGCGCACGCTGGAGGTGGACTATAACCGCCTGCTGGCCGAGCCGGAAGCCGAGGTGACGCGGCTGGCGGCCTTTCTGGGCGGGCGGGTGAAGACGGAGGCGATGCTGGCCGAGATTAATCCAGACCTGTACCGACAACGCAGACGTTGAAAGGCGCCTTGTTTTTTTGAAAGGGCTCTGGCGATTGAGCTGTTTGTTCATGTTTAGCAGAATTGCAGTCACTTAAATTGCTTTTTTCATTTCATCATTCGCGAAATCCCACGCATTCGCGACCCTTCGCTGGCAAACGCCAAAGGCGTTTGCTTAAGAGTTGGGCTTCGCCCAACTCCATTCGCTCTGGGTGAGAAACGGTTTGTCTGCTTGCTTTCTCGCAAAATCGCGCTACTTGGTTAGAAAAGCGCCGGTCAGATAGACCGGCGCTTTCGATTTGGTGCGGAGAGGGTTTACAGGGCTTCGTAGCGGGCGACGCGCTCGCCAATGATGGCGAGGCTATCGGCCCAGAACTTCTTGTCGGTGATGTCGATGCCGAAGCGGGCGGCGAGTTCGGCGGCGGTGCCTTCGCCGGTGCTGGCGAGCAGGGCGGCGTACTCCGGCACGAAGTCTGCGCCGCGCTGCTTGTAGATGGCGTACAGACCGGTGGCAAACAGCAACCCGAAAGTATAGGGGTAGTTGTAGAAGGACAGGCTGGAATAGTAGTAGTGTGGTTTCCAGGTCCACATGTAGGGTTGCAGGTACTCGGGGTCGAGGCCGTCACCGTAGGTGGCTTTCTGGGCGCGGGCCATGATGTCGTTCAGGTCCTCGGCCGAGAGTTCGCTTTCGGCGCGGCGCTCAAAGACTTCTTTCTCAAACAGGTAGCGGGAGTAGATGTCTACCACCACCTGGCTGGCATCCACGAGGTCGTTCTCGAGAATGGCAAGCTGCTCGTCCTTGCTGGCAGCATTTTCCAGCGAAGCGTCTGTGATGATGGCCTGGCACATAATTGAGGCGGTTTCGGCCATCGTCATCGGGGTGTTCTGCTGGAGCATGGTCTTGCCGATGGCGCATTCATTGTGGAAGCCGTGGCCGAGTTCGTGGGCGAGCGTACCGATGCTATCCAGCGAGCCGTCAAAGTTCATCAGGATGCGGCTTTCGTTGACGGCCGGGATGCCCATGCAGAAAGCGCCGGCGCGCTTGCCTTCGCGCGGGCCAACATCAATCCAGTTGTTTTCAATCGCTTTGCGGGCGTAGTCTGCCAGACCGGGCGAAAAGGCGGCGAAGTTGTCTATCACAAACTGGCTGGCTTCTTCGTACGTGAAGGTCCGGTCGGCCTGGCCGAGTGGGGCGAAGAGGTCCCACCACGGCAGGGATTGCTTGCCGAGGCGTTTGGCCTTGGCCTTGAAATAGCGGCGGAACATAGGGAAGGAATCTTCCATGGCAGAGAGCATGGCGTTGAGGGTCGGGCGGTCAATGCGGGCCATGTCCAGGCTGGGGTGCAGGGCATCTTCGCGGCCGCGCTTCTGGTTGAGGACGACCGTGGCGCCTTTGACACCGTTCATGCAGGCCGCCAATACATTCTCGACGGATTTCCAGGCGGCCAGTTCGGCTTCGTAGCCGCGGCGGCGCATGGTCTCATCGCCGTGCGAGCGCAGGTTGATAATCCAGGTCAGCGGTTTGCGCTCGACTTTGCCATCCTCGGTTTCGATTTCCCAGGTGAGTTGGGAAGTGACCACACCCTGCAATTTATTCCAGGCGACCGGGCCACTTAGGGAGAGGTCGGCGGCGAGGGCTTCTTCCGGCTGGCTCATCAGGTAGCGAGACTGCTCGGCGGTTTCCTTGAGGTAGAAGGCGTGGGACTGGGCGCTGCCGCCCTTTTCAATGACTTTGGGGAGCACATCCACCAGCAGGCCGACCTGGGCAGTGAAAATCGTGTCCTGCTGCTGGAAGCGCACCATCAGCGGCTCCAGTTGGGACATCATTTTGGGGGCGGTGTTGTCAAACGAATCAGTGGTCAGGTAGGAGTAGAGGTAGGCCTGCAGGGTGAGGGCCAGTTCGTAAGCGGTGTTGGAGCGGTCAATGTATTCGCTCAAGATGCGGTTGAGTTCGCCGGCATCGGTTGAGGGCTGGAGTTCGCCGACCTTGTTGTTTTTGACGAAGGCTTCCATTTCATCGGCCAGTTCGGCCAGGCGGGTAAACCCGGCCTTGTATTCGGGTGAGTCCAGGCCGGGGTAAACATTGCTTAAGTCCCAGCGGGGGAGTTCCTGGGTGGCGACGGTCATCTTTACTTCTCCTTGTGGTTAGGGGTGTAGTGATGTAGAAAATGGGTTGCGTAGAATTCAGGCCAGGGTTTATCGGCGGCTTCGCGCTGGTGACGGTCAGCCAGTTGTGCCAGTTCCTGGGCCAGTTGCGGGGCGGTGAACCCGTGTTCAAGCAGGTGATTGAGGCCGGGCAGGGTGTACTCGGCGTACCATTGGGGCCAGTCCGGGTCAGCGCCAGCCACATGGGCAAAGGCCTCATGGTGGGCGGCGCCAGCCTGTTTGAACAGCTGGGTGAGTTGCACGTGCAGGGTGTCCATCATGTAGAGGAATTGTAACAAATCTCCCAGAGGCTGGCGTGGTATATTCGCGAAAGATTAAGCCGGCTCTCATGAATCTTGAGGTGCGTTTATGGAAAATAAAATTTGTCTGGTAACGGGAGCCAATACCGGCATTGGGTTTGCCACGGCGTTGGGGCTGGCGGAGCAGGGCGCGACTGTGGTGATGACCGCCCGCAACGCCGAGCGCGGTGAGCCGGCGCGGGCGGAAGTTGCACGCTTGAGCGGTAATACGCGGGTGGAGTTGCTGACGGCCGATTTCAGTTCGCTGGCGGCGGTGCGCAGTCTGGCGGCGGAATTCCGATCGCGTTATGACCGTCTGGATGTACTGGTGAATAACGCGGCGGTAATCCCCCAAACGCGCCAGGAAAGCGCGGATGGCTATGAGCTGCAACTGGCAGTCAACCATCTGGCGCCGTTCCTGCTGACGAATTTGCTGCTGGAGGCGTTGCAGGCCAGCCCGGCCGGGCGGGTGGAAAATGTTTCCTCGCAGGTGCACAGTAATGGACGGGTGGATTTTGAAGATTTGCAGGGTCAACGGGCCTACAAGCCGCCCCAGGTGTATGCCAATACCAAACTGATGAATGTGCTGTTTACCAACGAACTGGCGCGGCGGCTGGCGGGCACGGCGGTGACGGCCAACAGCCTGCACCCGGGGGTGATCAATACCCAGCTTTATCAGGCGTATATGGGCAGAGAAACCCGCCCGGAAGACCTGGCCGACTGGCGGCGCGGGGCGCAGACCTCGCTGTATCTGGCGAGCTCGCCAGCGGTGGCGGGGGTAACGGGTAAGTATTTTCGGGATGAACAAGAAGCGCCCGCCGCCCGCGCCGCCGAGGATGTGGCGCTGGCGCGGCGGCTATGGCAGGTGAGCGCCGGGCTGTGCGGGCTGGAAGCGGCCTAGCCTTTGTTTTCTGGCAATGGGATTTCAGGGGGCAAGCGGCGCACGGTGAGGATTTCGCCGATGGTGGCGTAGGACGGCCCGGCCAGCCGCCCGAGGGGGGCGAGGGCGCGGGTATCCACATAGTTGTTTTCATCAATGATGCCAGGGGCGGCGTGGATGTATATGATTTCGCCCAGCACGACCCAGGCCGAACCCTTGCCGCCGGAGCCAACCGGCACGATATTTGAGACTTTGCATTCAAAACTGACCGGACTTTCGGCGACGCGTGGCGCGGCAACTTTTGTGCCGGGCAGGGCGGTGAGGCCCGCGCGCTGGAATTCATCCACGTCGGGCGCGAGTTCGGTAGCGGTGATATTCATGGCTTCCAGCAGGGGCTCGCTGACGATGTTGACCACGAACTCGCCGCTGGCTTTCACATTGGCAAGGGTATCTTTTTCGCCGCCATCCAGGCCACGGACGCCGGGGCAGAAGAGCAGGGTGGGCGGCTTGGAGCACACGCCATTGAAAAACGAAAACGGGGCGAGGTTGTGGATGCCCTGCGGACTGACGGTGCTGACCCAGGCGATGGGGCGCGGCACAATCAGGCCGGTGATGAGTTTGTAGATTTCTCTGGCGGGCAGGTCGCGGGGGTTGATTTCCATAAAGTCTTCCTATTTTGATATTCGGAACAAATAGGGGCGACCGCAGGTCGCCCCTATTATGCGTTGCCTAACTATGTATGGCGCAGGTTATTCGCCGTTGCCGTCCAGCCAGGAGGCCTGATACTCTTCTTTTTCAAACTCGAGGGAGTCGGTGGTGAGGTGCAGCGGGTAGAACGTGTCCACCATCACGGCCAGTTCTTTCGTTTCGACCTTGCCGATGCTGGCCTCGGTGGCGCCGGGCTGCGGGCCGTGCGGCAGACCGTAGGGGTGGAGGGTGATATCGCAGCGGTCAATGCCGCGGCGGGACATGAAGTCGCCTTCGGCGTAGTAGATGACTTCGTCCGAATTCACGTTGGAGTGGTTGTAAGGGGCGGGGATGCCCTCCGGGTGGTAGTCAAACAGACGCGGCACAAAAGAGCAGAGGACGAAATTGCGCCCGGCGAAGGTCTGGTGGACGGGCGGCGGCTGGTGAATGCGGCCGGTGATGGGCTCAAAATCATGGATGCTGAAAATCCAGGGATAAAGATAGCCATC
>CAZEQN010000095.1:5373-9684 GCA_964514335.1 uncultured Anaerolineaceae bacterium | reverse complement strand
ATGGGCACCACCAGCCGCACCGGGATGGTCGTATCCACCGGCACCACGATATCCAGCGCAATCGGCAGGCGCGTCCCGGCTGGCAGGATGATGTCCGTCGGCGCGTTTATGATATTCAGCCCCCCGGTACTCAAGCTCACCGTCGCCGCCCGGATGGGCGTATTCTCCGTCAGCGTCACCACTGTGTTGGTACGCACCGGCAAATCGAACTGCACGGGAATGCGGTCATCCACGATGATGTCGCTCTCGATCGTCGCCTGATCCATCAGGATAAAGTTGTAATACAGCCCCCCCAGTAACTGGTCCTGCACCAGGCTTTTTAACGTGAACAGCTCGCGGCTGACCACCAGCAAGGTCACCAGCAGAATGACATTCAAAACAATGGACAGCCCCGACCCCAGCGTCCAGAAGGCTGGCGCCACCCGCCCCTGCCACAACAGGCGGCGCGCCCCCCCGCCAGACTCCTCTGGCCCGGAATCAGACTCTCTAACATCCATACCAGTTCATCTCCATCCTTCGAATATAGCACAGCGCCCCCACCGGGGCAACGAAACCAGCCCGCTGGTTCAGCGGGATTGGTGGACTCAAATATAGCCTCGACAAGCCTCCCGGAAGTTCTGGCCCCACCCCAGACAGCGGGCTTTAGCCCGCTGCGACTCAAGTAACCCACCCCTCCCAAGTTCAGTAAAAACACCAGCCGCCCCACCTGCGATATAATCGCTTTGGCCTGTCCGCCGGAGGTAACATGACTGAACCCACTGCCCCATCCCACACTATCGCCGTCATCGGCGCCGGCCCCGCCGGTCTGTACGCCGCCCGCCAACTGGCAGATGCCGGCCTGCAGGTCGCCCTGATTAACCGCGACATCAAAATCGGCGGTCTGGCCGAGTATGGCATCTTCCACAACAAACACAAAATGAAGAACGGCCTGCGCAAACAGTTCCGCAGCCTGATGGAAGACGAACGCATTCACTACTATGGCAACCTCTCCATCGGCCAGCAGGCCGACCTGACGCTCGATGACCTGCGTAGCATGGGTTTTGCCGCCCTGCTCGTCACCGTCGGCGCCCAGGGCACCAAATGGCTCGGGCTGGAAGGCGAAGACCTTACCGGTGTCTACCATGCCAAAGACCTCGTCTACCACTACAACCAGCTCCCGCCCTACGCCAGCCAACCCTACCCCATCGGCCAGCGCGTCGCCCTCATCGGCGTTGGCAATGTGATGATTGACATCGCCAACTACTGCATTCACGACCTGAAAGTCGCCGAGGTCATCGCCGTCGCCCGCCGCGGCCCGGCGGATGTCAAATTTACCAAGAAAGAAATGTCGCTCGTGGCCGCCAACCTGGACCTCCCTGCGCTGGACGCTGAAATCGAACGCACCCGCCCCATCCTGCAAGCCGTCGGCCAGGACCCCGAAGCCGCCCGCGACTTCATCTTAAGTGCCCTCGAGAAAGCCGAACCCAAAGATTCAGACACCGTCTTCCGGCTGGACTTCCTCGCCTCCCCCAGCCGCATCCTCGGCGAGAACGGCAAAGTCACCGGCCTGGAAGTGGAAGAAACCAGCCTTGAACCCCGCCCCGGCGGTGGTGAAAGCAAATCCGTGGGCCTCGGCGCGTACCGTGTCATCCCCTGCGATACCGTCGTCTTCTGCATCGGTGACCGGGTCGATGCCACCTTCGGCCTCCCGCTGGACAAATGGCAGGAATTCGCCAAGCACCCCGAACCGCGCTACCCGGATGAGGGCTTCTCCTACGAAGCCTACGACCCCCAGACCGGCCAGGCCGTACCCGGCGTATTTGTCGCCGGCTGGGCCCGCGAAGCCAGCAGCGGCCTGGTGGGCAGCGCCCGCAAAGATGGCGAGAACGGCGCCAATGCCGTCCTGAAATTCCTGGCCGCTGAACCCCCCACCTTGCCAGCCCAGCCCGCATTAGTCGCGCTCGAAGACCGCCTGCACTCCCTCGCCAAACCCATCGTGCGCAAAGCCGACTGGCAGCGCCTGGAAGCCGAAGAAGCCCGCCGCGCCGCTGAAGCCAGCCTCGAATACTATAAATTCTCCTCCAATGCCGAGATGCTCGCCGCTATCGGCCTCGTACCTGAAAAATAGTCCCCTGCTTCTGTCTGATTAAAAACGCCCGTCTGCATGGGCGTTTTTTGTGCCGCGCGGCTGGCACGAATTTGCAACGCAACCCGCCAGCGCAAAATGCGATACTCTAACTACAAACAGATACTGGTCAGCAGGTTTTTGGCGGTGCGGGCAACGCTTTTTTTAACTTGCCTGCACCCCACCGGCTTGCTTAACTCAAAACCATGAGCGCACCCACTGCCTCCCCTCCCTCCGGTTCGCCGGCCAATCAACCCATCTCCGGGCTGGATTCACGCACCCTGCTGGATGCGGTCGCGGCCATTGCCATCCCGGTGGAGGTCAAATACATCGCCGCTGAAACCGCCCGCCAGTTGCTCGCCCTCATCGGCGGCGATGCCTGCGCCATCTCGCGCTGGGATGAGCAGGACAATTCTGTCTCCCTGTGGGCCGAGGTCTACGGCCATCAGGAAATCCCCACCAAAAACCTGTTCTCGCCCTTTGACCTGCGCGAATACCCGTTCACCGCGCAGGTACTGAAAGAGGGCCTTCCTGCCCAGGTGCAATGTGATGACCCCGCTGCCGACCCCGCCGAACAGGCCTTCCTCCACAAAGTCGGCAGCCAGGCCGCCCTCATGCTGCCCCTGCATGGCCGCCACCGCACCCTCGGCCTGATAGAACTCTATGATGACCAGCCGCCGCCCCGCCGCTTCACCCCCGAAGAAATCGCCCTTGCCCAGGTCGTTGCCAGCCATGCCGGTCTCGCCCTGGAACGCGGCATCCTGCTCCAGGAAGCCAACCAGCGCGCCACTGAAATGGAAGCCCTGCGCCATGCCAGCCTCACGCTGACCTCCGGCATGGAGCTCACCGATGTCTTTCAGGCCGTACTGGCCGCCAGCCTCAAAATCTCCCCCCATGCCGCCAATGTACACATTTTCACCTACAAAGACGGACGAGTTCACTTCGGCGCCGCCCGCTGGGCCAACCCCAGTGAGCAACAACCCGGCCCATTTGCCGAACCCCGCCCGGAAGGCCTGACCTACAATGTCGCCCGTACCGGCCACATGATCCTGGTGGATGACATCCGCCGCCACCCGCTCTACGCCGGCCTCAACAACGGCTGGAGTGGCGGCCTGCTCGGCATTCCGCTGAAAGCCAGTGACCGGGTCGTCGGGGTGATGAACATGGCCTTTGACCAGCCCCGCACCCTGCCGCAGTCTGAATTGCAACTGCTCAATCTACTGGCCGACCAGGCCGCCGTAGCCATTGACCGCGCCCTGGCGTTTGAAGCCGCCCGCCAGCGCGCCGCCGAACTCGAAGCCCTGCAACGCGCCAGTCTGCGCCTCACCGCCAGCCTCGACCCGGCCGAAGCCTACGCCGCCGTGCTGGATACCGCCCTGCAACTCTCCGAAGATGCCCTGGATGCCCACATCTTCCTCTACGAAAACGAGCATCTGCGTTTTGGCGCCGCCCACTGGGCCAGCGGCAACCAGGGCACGCCCTGGGCCGAGCCCCGCCCGGATGGCCTCACCTACCGCGTGGCGCGCGGCCAGCAGCTCATTGCAGTGGAAGATACCGGAACTCACCCGCTCTTTACCGGGCCGGACAGCCCGACCAACCCCGATGGCTGGCAGGGCGCCATCATCGGCCTGCCGCTCAAACTGGGCGAGCGCATGGTGGGGGTTCTGAATGTCGCCTACCGCAAACCGCGCTCTTTCAATGAAAACGACCTGCGGGTGCTCTCCCTGCTCGCCGACCAGGCCGCGATTTCAATTGAAAACGCCCGCCTGCATGAACTCGTCAGCCAGCAGGCCATCACCGATGCCCTCACCAGCCTGCCCAACCGCCGCGCCTTTGATGCCCGCCTGGCCGAAGTAATCCGCCGCGCCGGGCGATACAAACACCGCTTTGCCCTGGCCATTCTGGATATGAACAACTTTAAACATGTGAACGATTCCTTCGGCCACCCCGCCGGAGATGACACCCTGCGCCGCATCGCTGCCGCCCTGCAGGCCACCATCCGCGATACGGATTTTGTCGCCCGCCTCGGCGGGGATGAATTCGCCCTGCTGCTGCCTGAAACCCGTCCGGAAGAAGCCGAACGCGTGGCCCAGAAAGTCCGCCGCGCCATTCAGGAATGCCAGTTTGCCTGGTCCACCGGCCCCGGGCAGCCCTTCGCCCTTTCCACCGCCCTCGGTCTGGCCCACTACCCCACCGATGCCAACAGC